>CADBTD010000299.1 GCA_902797535.1 uncultured Ruminococcus sp.
ATGATCGACACAAGCTCACGGTCAAGTCGGTCATAAACTATCTGCGGGATATGGTCTTTGTAATATTCCGCAACATGAACGTCCTCACCCTCGGGGACTGATATCTCGTCGGGGTCACAATCGCCGTAAACCGAGCAGCACTTTCTCCAGCATATATCCTGAAGTTCACGGACTGCGCCCGGTATAAACGGTGTATATGTACCGTCAGGGAACGCCTTCAATCCGGGTTCGATCATATCTGCTACAGCATTTGTATTGGTGACAACTACTTCAAAGGCCTTTTCCTCACCGAGATAGGAAAGTTCCTCAAGCATCTGGTCAGTAGGTTTGAAATACAGAGGAGGCTGTTTATCTGCATCCTCGAATCCCTTTGATGCCATAATAATGGCACGGTACTTTGAATCGGTAGGATCCATAAAATGTACGTCACCTGTAGCGCACACAGGCTTTCCAAGCTCTTCACCAAGTCTGACTATCTTGCGGTTTATCTCCTTCAGGTCTTCCCTTGTAGTGATACAGTCATAGGGTTCACGTTCTGAAAGAAGCATAAACTCATTATTTCCGTCGGGCTGTATCTCCAGATAATCATAAAACGATGCTATCTGCTTTATATGCTCTGTAGAATCTCCTCTGAGAATAGCCTGAATAAGTTCGCCGGCTTCACAGGCGGATGCAACTATAAGTCCCTCACGGTTCTTTACAAGCTCAGACTTAGGAATGCGCGGGGCACGCTTAAAGTACTTGAGATTTGAGTCTGAAATAAGTCTGTAAAGATTTTTAAGGCCTGTATTGTTCTTTACAAGGATTATCTGGTGGTAGCTCTTTTCGTTAAGTACATTTGATGTATTGGCAAGAAGGCTGTTCAGCATATCGGCTGTGATGACCATATAAGGATACTCAGCCATTATCTGTTTTGAAAGCTCGATAAATATCTTTGCCAGCACTTCGGCGTCATCGCAGGCACGATGATGATTGAAAGTAAAACCGAAATGCTCGGCAACATAATTCAGCTTATGCCTTTCAAGCTGAGGAAGCATCTTCTGTGAAAGCAGAACTGTATCAAGCTGTGAAAACGGGAATGATATATGCGCACGTTTTGAAGCCTCAGCGATAAAGCCACAGTCAAAATTTGCATTATGAGCAACAAGAAGAGGATCGTTACCGCAGAATTCCTTGAATTTCACAAGGGCATCTGCCTCCTCAGGAGCACCCTTGAGCATATCATCGGTTATGTGGGTGAGTTCGGATATAAACTCCGAAAGCTCACGATGAGGATCAACAAAAGTAGAAAAATGATCCACAACTTCAAGGCCGCGAAGCTTAACTGCACCAAATTCGATTATCCTGTCAGTTACAGGATTAGTACCTGTAGTTTCAAGATCGAACACGATTATCTCATCTGTGAGTTTTGTATGTTTCCACCCTCTGTATATATCGATATCATTATTGACTTCATAAGCCTCGATACCGTAAATAACTTTGAAATCTTTCCCGTCCTTGACTATTCCCTTGCAGGCATCTACTGCTGCGGGAAATCCCTGAACTACACCATGATCGGTTATTGCTATAGCTTTATGGCCCCAATCCGCAGCCCGCTTGACAAGATCACCGGGAGCAGCAAGTGCGTCCATAGCAGACATATTGGTATGGCAGTGAAGCTCAACACGCTTCTGCTCTGCATTATCCCGACGCGTTGTCTTTTTAGCCTTCATAAGATTATCGGGGATAAAATAGAAATTATGGTCATAGCTGTCTTCTTCAAGTACACCCTGTGCAAGAAGAACATCACCTTTCTTTATCTCTCCGATTATTTTTTCCACCTCTGCTTTTGAAAGCCTGTTCCTGCTCTTCTTCATCATGCCCATGAGCTTTATTGCAAAGGAAGATGTAAAATCGGTAAAAAATATTGTAGCAATGATCATACCGTTTCTGGTTTCTCTTGAGTCAATTGAGAAGACCTCGCCCCATACTCTTACTTTGTTGGTGTTCTCAGAGGTAATGAGCTTCATCTTTGAGAAAGCCTCACCCGGCATGATAGGTCCGCCCATCAGCACTTCTGCCTTTTCGGCATCAACAGGGATATCATCATAAACAGCAGTGAACGAACGGAAATCAGCAGACGCAGTTTCGCCCTTATCGGCGTCATTTGCCTTTGAATCAGATTTTTCGGGCACGGGAACATTTACGGGAATAGTGCTCAAGAAATCCTCATGTTCCTTATCGTATTGAACAGGATCAAGCTCAGTGACCCCGCACAGTTCGATCTTGACAGACATTGAGAACATATCTCTGATAAGTGCAGGGAAAGCATTTTCTATCCCTGCCTTCTTCAGTATATCAGCGCCGCCGTGTTTCAGACCCACCTTAAAAATACCGTCTGCAAAAACAACATCAGCATCATCAAAAAATCCGTTTACAGTCGGGAATCTGCTTTTGAGAAACTGCACAAGCTCGCCGAAATATGATGCTGACAGCTTATCAGGCGTATATTTAAGTTCTACCGAACAGTCACTGAGTCCGGCATTTACTCTCATACGCCGTTCAAAGTCTGATACCATTGAAAAAGGTATAAGCTCGTCACTTTTAACGGTAAAACATATTTTTCCTGTTTTTTCCTCAACAGTCAGTTTAAGCAGACCTGCGCTTCCAAGCGGTTCTTCTGCCTTCTCCCTGAATCCGTCAAGAAATTCATTCAGTGTTTTCAAATCCATGTATTCTCCAATCAGATCATAGCTTTTCGACTTCTTCAAGCAGGCG
>CADBTD010000300.1 GCA_902797535.1 uncultured Ruminococcus sp.
CACTTACGGCACCGCCGCTTTTTTACCCATCGTATATGATATAATAAGAACACATCAACAGAAACGAGGTGCTGATATGAAAAACAAAAACATTACCCGAGGATGCCTTATCGGCGGTGCGGCAGGCGACGCACTGGGATATACCGTAGAATTCTGCGATGAACAGCAGATATTTGACCGATTCGGTGAGAACGGAATCACGGAATATATGCTGACAAACGGAAAAGCACTTATCTCCGATGACACACAGATGACTATGTTCACCGCCGAGGGTCTCATCAGTGCTGACGGAGACTATACAGGAGGTATCCGCAGAGCATATAGGGACTGGTATATTACCCAGACCACGAAAAGACCTGACAAAGCTGACAGATCATGCTTGCTGCAGATGCCCGAAATGTACAGCCGCCGTGCTCCGGGACTTACCTGTATGTGCGCTATAGAAGAAGGCGCAAAGGGTTCAGTCGCTGTTCCTGTGAACGACAGCAAAGGCTGCGGCGGAATTATGCGCATCGCACCCGTCGGACTGTTTTTCAGCGGCAGCAGCATGGATATCATCTGTTCGGATATGCTCGCAGCCGAAGCAGCTGCCGTTACTCACGGACACGAACTGGGATATATCCCTGCAGCAGCTTTGGCTCATATAATAAGGATGGTATGCGAAGGTGCTCCGCTGAAAACAGCCGCTGCAGACAGCATCTCCGCCATGGAACAGCTGTTTCCGGATGCAGTGCATATCGGTGAATTTAAAGAGATCATGGAACTGGCCGTATCACTGTCGGAACAAAATGTCGATGATCTTGATGCGATACATCAGCTCGGTGCGGGCTGGGTAGCAGAGGAGACACTTGCTGTAGCCGTTTACTGCTCGCTGAAATATGAGAACGACATTGAAAAGGCGCTCACCGCCGCAGTGAATCACGGAGGCGACAGCGATTCGACAGGGGCGGTCACAGGGAATATCCTCGGCGCATACCTCGGCTATGAAGCCATACCGCAGAAATTCAGGGAGCATCTTGAACTGCATGATGAGATAGTATCTCTTGCGGATAAGCTGTGAGGAAGAATATTCACACATCCGTCTGATGACAGCTGCGTCTGCCCGAAAACAGAAAAGATCCCGGCATGAAATGCCCCGTCAACGATAAGGAGTGATAAAATGATATACCTTACAGGCGATACTCACGCAGGGACAGATATGAGAAAACTCAGCCGAAAACAGCTGAAAAGACAAGGAATAAGCATAACAGAAAATGATATACTTATCATAACCGGAGATTTCGGTTTTCCTTTCCTGCCCGAAGATATCGGGGACTATGAAAACAATGACGGCGAATATGCCTTTTGGATGAAGTGGTTCGCAGAAAGACCGTATAAGATACTCTTTGTTGACGGCAACCACGATAATCACGACTGGTGGGCACAGCAGGACGTTTCAGAAATGTTCGGCGGAAAGGTGCAGGTACACCCCCACGCAGAAAATGTCATACACCTGATGCGCGGTGAGGTATATACTATAGAAGGTCTTACCTTCTTTACTTTCGGAGGTGCCGCAAGTACAGATAAGACCTACAGAAAAGAAGGCATCAGCTGGTGGAGCGGCGAAGAAGCGAATGATGACGAGATAAGAAATGCACTCGATAACCTTGAAAAAGCAGATAACAAAGTGGACTGTATCATCACTCACACCATCCCCAAAAAACTGATCTCGGAAATACCGATGTTCTATCACAAGGATATCCCCTGCAGGACGGCATCTTTTCTTGAAACAGTACTGGATAAAGTCAGGTATGATAAATGGTTCTGCGGACATTTCCATACCGACAGTGCATTGCCCGAACATAATATATTCGCACTTTATAACACGGTCCACAGCCTCGGGTTCTTCGACATGGTCCGTGATGAAGATATATCATTGTATACAAGAGAGTGTTTTTGAAAAGAAACGGGATTTTTATCTTCCGGCTGATCGGAAAATGCCGAAAAACCGCAGTTATAACGTCCGATTAACAAAACAGCAAAGAAATGTCCACATATATTCGGTATAATCATTTTAATAATATCACCGTGAGCCGCCCGAAGACAGTAAGACAGAAAGAAACAAAAAACACAGGGCACGGCTTGCGGCAGACGACCGGCAACAGACAAAGAACAGACAAACAAAGGAGAGATCAAAATGAAAAAAACTGCGGTCATCGCGCTTGCAATGATGCTGATGATGACGGTCATGCTGACGTTCTCGGGCTGTAAACTTACAGATCCGGAGGATAACTATTACACAGAAACTACCGAGTCCGTTGACGAAAACGGTGTTACTCATACCGTGATCCGTAAATATCCGAAAGAAACGGGCGAAAAAACAAGAGACCCGATGCTGTACAGAACGCTTATCTTCACAGGCATCATATTCACGGCTATGTCCGCTTACTTCGCATACCGCGCCGCAGAGGTAAACAGACTTAAACAAAGATGCACCGAATCTGTTACCGCGACCGTTATCAGGATCCGCAATAACCGATTCTGGGACAGAACGCTCAGATTCAGATACAGTATGTTCAACGCCGATTACAGCTATGTTTATAACGGTATGCCCACAGAAGGCACAAATCAGTTCTACGGCAGAGAGCCTTTCCAGAGCTTCTGCAGCCTTCAGGAAGGTGATACAGTTACGGTAAAGGTAGACCCCAATTCCCCCCGTACCGTGTATGATTCCTTCGCAAACGACCTGCTCAGATACTTCATATTTGAGTGCGCTTTTCTTGCGCTGGCTGCGGCAGCAAACTTTGTTGCTTACATTATACTGTGACCCGCCTGTCCGAATAAGACCTGTATCGTATCAAATATGTATACCAAAGCCCGTAAAGCAGCTTTTATGTCTGCTTTGCGGGCTTCTCGCTCTTCGGCTTTAGTCGAGCACATCGTCTACAATGCTCTCGGCAGCGTTCAGACCCCCGTTGATGCCGTCAGCAGCATCGTCGGTTATCTCGTCAGCCTTGCTCATTGCATCGTCCGCCAGCGACTCTGCCTTGTCTCCGAGCGTGTCCGAGTCGTCACGCTTTTCGCTCCTGCGTGATGAACTGTCCCTGTCAGCCTTTGATTCGGCTCTCGCCACCGAACTGCTGTCACGGCGTGAAACAGTTGTTTCCCTGCGTGAGCTCTCCTCACGGCGCTCCGTAGCAGCGGTGGTGGTCACCGCTTCGGATGAGTTATCTCTGCTGTCGTCTACTCTGCCGTCCTCAAGCGAGGCACAGCCTGTGAGCATAGCGCCGCCTATCAGCGCCGCAGTCATAAGGCATAAAGCTTTTTTCATGCAAAACATTTCCTTTCCTTGCGGCAGCCGCCGCATTGCTGCATTTATCTGTGTAAATAAATGGCTGAAAGTATTGTTTGCTGTTTGCGAATTTTTATTCATAAGATTTTTTTAAGACGTTTCAGACTTGTTTAAGACTTTTTTAAGGGTCGGTTTAAGTGTTTTTTAAGAGTCCTGTGATATACTTTAGTCATGGAAGAAAACAAGACACAAAACGGATGCAGAGATAAAAAGCATACGAAACACAAAACGGAGGTAATCATATATGCGTGAAAAGGTACTCGAAACCACAGGACTTACAAAAAAATACGGCAGCTTTACCGCACTCGACAGTGCTGACATAAGCGTTGAAAGAGGCGATGTCTTCGGACTTATAGGAAGAAACGGCGCAGGCAAGACCACGTTCATGAAAATAGTGACAGGCCTGACCGAACAGACAGACGGCAGCTTCTCGATCTTCGGGAAAACAGGCAGCGCCGCCGAAAAAGAAAAAAGACGTATCGGCTGCCTTATCGAAAACCCCGCATTCTTCGGCGGAATGACCGCTTATCAGAATCTTCGCTACTACTGCCTCCAGAAAGGCATAGCCGATAAGAAAAAGATCGA
>CADBTD010000301.1 GCA_902797535.1 uncultured Ruminococcus sp.
GCTTGTTTGTATGTCTGCCTGTCTTGCAGGCGAAGTCAGCAGAGCGCTTTCGTCAGGTGATTATGATGGCGCAAAGGAAACTGCACTTTGGTACAGAGAAATTTTTGGTGATGATTATTATATTGAGATAATGCATCACGATTTCCCTGAACAGATGAGAGTGTTTAATCTTTTGATAAAACTGTCAAGAGATACAGGCATTCCTCTTTGTGCAACAAATGATGTTCACTATATTGATCGTGAAGACAGTTATTCACAGCAGATACTGATGTGTATCAATACAGGAACTACATTACAGGATGACAAGAAGCTTGAGCTTCCTACCAATGATTATCATCTCAGGTCCTATGAAGAAATGAGGTCTCTGTTTTCCGGATGTCCCGAAGCACTTTCAAATTCAGTCAGGATAGCTGATAAATGCAATCTTGATTTTGAATTCGGAGTAACAAAGCTTCCTTATTTCAAACTTGACCATGAAGAAGATCATTTTACTTTTTTAAAGCGTCTTTCTTATGAAGGACTTGATAAAAGATACGATGTCCCATCTGATAATGCAAAGAAACGTCTTGAATATGAATTATCAGTTATCTCTCAGATGGGATATACCGATTATTTTCTCATAGTGTGGGATTTCGTTCACTATGCAAAGATGCACGATATTCCTGTTGGATGCGGAAGAGGTTCGGGTGCGGGAAGTCTTACTGCGTATTGTATCGGCATAACAGATATTGATCCTTTGAAATATAATCTTATCTTTGAGCGTTTTCTAAATCCGGAGCGTGTTTCGATGCCTGATTTCGACATAGACTTTTGCACTGAAAAAAGACAGCGTGTCATTGATTATGTGATATCACGCTATGGAAGTGACCATGTATCGCAGATTGTTACCTTCGGAACTATGGGCGCTAAACAGGCGGTAAGAGACTGCGCAAGAGTAATGGGATTGCCTTACAGAATAGGAGATACTGTTTCAAAACTCATCCCTTTCAAAATGACTCTTGCTGAATCTGTTGAGCATTCTCCTGATCTGCGAAAACTGTATAATGCTGACAGCGATGTGCGTGAACTGGTAGATACAGCCAGGCGTATCGAGAATATGCCAAGAAATATCAGCACTCATGCAGCGGGTGTTGTCATCACTAAGGACCCTGTATGCGATTATGTCCCCCTTTATGCCCGTGATGGTCAGATATCCACGCAGTTTACCATGACAGTTCTTGAACGTCTTGGACTGCTTAAAATGGATTTTCTGGGAGTAAGCAACCTGACTATTATAGACAAATGCGTTAAGGCGATACAGCAGTTTGAACCGGATTTTGATATTGACAGTATTCCTCTTGATGACAGAGCTGTGTATGAGCTTTTCACTAAAGGTCATACTCAGGGTATATTTCAGTTTGAGAGTGACGGTATGACCGCAACAGTAATGCAGCTCAGACCTGAAACGATCGAGGATCTTATAGCTGTTCTTTCGCTTTACAGACCGGGTCCTATGGATTCTATACCGACTTATATACGTAACAGACATGATCCTTCTTTAGTGACATATAAACATCCGATGCTCAGAAGCATTCTTGATGTAACTTACGGATGTATAGTATATCAGGAACAGGTGATGCAGATATTCCGTGAACTCGCAGGTTATTCATATGGCAGAGCGGATATTGTCAGACGAGCTATGTCAAAGAAAAAACATTCTGTTCTGGAAAATGAAAGAGAGGCTTTCATATGGGGTGACGATGAAGTCTGCGGTGCAGTCGCAAATGGTGTTCCGGAGAAGGTAGCTGATGATATATTTAATGAGATGTCAAGTTTTGCATCTTATGCATTCAATAAATCACATGCTGCTGCATATGCGACGACAGCGTACAGAAATGCGTATCTGAAAACGCATTATTATAAGCAATATATGGCTGCTTTGCTTACTGTAACTCAATATGATAAGCCGCATAAGCTTTTTGATTATATCAATGATGTAAAACGCAACGGACTTAAAATACTTCCGCTGGATATCAATAAAAGCAATGCCGGATTTACTGCTTGTGCCGAGGGGATAAGATTTGCTCTGCTATCAGTCAAAGGTCTTGGTGAAGGTGTAATATCATCATTGGTAAATGAAAGGGAACTGAATGGTGATTACAGGTCTTTCCCTGATCTGTGCATACGAACATCGGATCAAGGAGTCAATCTCAAAGCCATCGAGGCTCTGATAAAATGTGGTTCTCTTGATTGTTTTGGTCTGCACCGTTCTGAAATGCTTGCTTCTGCTGAAAAGATACTTAAGCAGGCTAATTACAGCAGAAAGAATACGCTCGAAGGCCAGCTTGATTTTTTTGGTTCTGAAGTTGATAATACCAATGAATCTTTTGATATACCTAAAGTACCGGAATTGCCTTTGAAACAGCTTCTTGATTATGAATATGATGTAACGGGGCTGTATCTTTCAGGTCATCCGCTTGATGAATATCTGCCTTATGCAAATGCCTGCGGTGCTTTGAATGCTTCAAGTCTGACGTCTTCAGATAACAGAATAAAAAATGACAGCAGAGCTGAGATACTGCTTCGTGTCATATCTGAAAAGCCATACAGAACAAAAACAGGGCAGATGATGTCTTTCGTTCAGGGCGAAGATAAAACCGGAGAATGTGAAGTGGTTGTTTTTGCATCGCTTTACGAAGTGGCAAGGGCATTTCTGAAAACCGGCAGTGCAGTGTATATTACAGGAAAGGTCTCTTATAAAGATGATGAACCTTGCAAGATAATTGCGGATATGATACAGACGGCAGATAGATTTGTGTCTGACTGCCGAAACAGAAGCATATGTGTGCGTGTTGATTCAGATAACAAGAAGCTGATCGGAAATATTACTGAGATAGCATTAAAGTACAGAGCAGACAAAGGTTCACGGTTTGCACTGTTTCTTTCCGATAAAAAAACAGCATTATCTTCAAAAAGTGTTCCTTACGTTAACATCTGTCGTGAGCTGCTGACGGAACTGCAGGAGTTGGCAGGAATAGATAATGTTTTGTTTATGAAAAATGGAGGTAACTGATGGAACCTAAGAATTATAAAGTTATTCGTATTGACGGTGATTATGCAGTTTTGATCAATGAATCAAACAGCGAAGAATTGCTTGTTGCCCGTGCATTGCTGCCTGAGGAAACAGACGAAGGAACAAGACTTCACTGGGAAGCACTTGAATATACCGTAATAGAGTGAAAATCTTGTGAAAAGTATGGAATACAGAATAGTTTTGTGATATAATAGACATACGTTTAATAGAAACGGAGAATTTATTTAATGGCATTTAATCTAAAAGAAAGTCGGCCTGTAAAAGGGCTTGTCATAACTAATACTGAAGACAGTAAATTTACTACTGAAACTATAATAATCAGATTCATTACACCTGTAGAGCCTGTTTTTTCTCAGCACAGAGTTGCTGCGATATCTATGCTTACCGATGGATGCGCAGATTATCCTAATAAGACTCTGCTTTCAAAAAAACTCGCGGGTCTTTATGGTGCACATCTGTTTTCTTTTTCATACAGGGTCGGTAACAGTCAGGTTTCAGGTCTTACCATAAGCAGCATAGGAGATAAGTATACTATCAATGGTGAAAATATTACTGTTGAATGTGCAGAATTACTTCTGAAGTGTATTTTTGAACCTGCAATGGAAAACGGCAGATTTAGTGAAGAGATTTTTTCCAACGGAAAGCTTGATCTGATCAATAAAGTAAAAAGCTCAGCTGATAATCGTCATTCTTATGCATTAAAACGTGCTGCAGAGCTTGCATTTGAAGGTGAGCCGTCTGCGATCAATCTTATAGGCGAACTTGAAACCGCTGAAGCGATCACTAACGATCAGCTTGTAAGTTGTTATAGGAGTATGCTGAAGGATGCGTATATAAGCATCAGCTTCTGCGGAGGAGGCACTAATAAAGAGGCTCAGAAGCTGATAGCCGACAGGATGATCCGTTTTGCATCGGAAAGAAACTATACCGGAGATGATCTGAAAGGACTTGCAGCAGTTTCTCACTGCAAGGCAAAGCCGGAATATGTTTGCGAGACTATCGAACAATCTCAGTCAAAATTGGTCATGATGCTTAAGACCGAGAGCAGCGATGAATTTGCTTTGAAGCTTGCAGGTCTTATTTATGGCGGTACGCCTTTCTCAAGGCTGTTTATGAATGTTCGAGAAAAGCTCTCGCTTTGTTATTACTGTCAGACGAGTAATATAGAAGGAAAAGGAACTATGCTTGTTGACAGCGGCGTGGGACCGGGAAATGAGCGGATAGCCTGTGACGAGATACTTGCTCAGCTAAAAGCTATGCAGAATGGTGATATTACCGAAGAAGAGCTGGAGGATACTAAGCGTTATTATATTGGTTCGCTCAGATCTGTGCAGGACTATTCCGATGATCAGAACTCATGGTTTTTCTCAAGGTTTGTAAA
>CADBTD010000302.1 GCA_902797535.1 uncultured Ruminococcus sp.
GGCTCTGACCCTGTGTTAGTGCGCCCCATGATTCTTCCCCCTCCCCCTACGGTTTTCCCCTCTTGGACTCCCTTTCCTCTCTCCCTCTTCCCCATCTTACCCCACGTTTACATAGTGGCTCTTTGATTTTGACAGGAGGACGGAAAATAGATAAGTTGACAGTAGCCGTGGGTATGCGGATACGGTACTATTTATCACAGTAATGACACGCGAGCACGAACACTGCGGTTATCACACAGGAGCGCTACGCGGCTCAAAAGTCGGGTGCCAGCAGAAAGTAAGCATGAACCATGTTCATGCGTGACGTGACCTAAAAACAAAAAGAGAGCTGTTCCCCGCCTTATCAGCACTGCCATGTGTCAACGGCATAGGTAATGGCTCTTTCTTTATGCTAAGATGGTCACTTATAATTTTGCCATCTTGCCATCTTGCCATCTTAGTTTATTGATATACAGTAGTAGCGCTTTAGTGTGATATAGTAGTGTAGTAAGAAGGCAAGAAGGCAAGAAGGCATTTACAGGGTGGGGTACATTCATGCAGCAAAAGACATATTATATATAAAAACGACAATTTCCGTCACACCGTCTGTGAATATACGAAAGCGCAGAGGGAAAAATAAAAGTGATACCGCAGAGGGACAGCGGCATCACTTTCACCAAGTCGTGTTTAATATATGTAAGGAGCGTATCAGCATGAGCGTACACAGAGGAGAGATATACTATGCAGACCTCAGTCCTGTGATAGGTTCTGAGCAGGGAGGCATCAGACCTGTACTTATAGTTCAGAATGACGTGGGAAACCGCCATTCTCCGACTGTTATCGCCGCCGCCATAACAAGCCGCAGCGACAAAGCAAAGCTGCCGACGCATATTCGTGTGGGAGGCGGTGAATGCGGCCTTGCGAAAGATTCTATCGTACTGCTTGAGCAGATACGCACGCTTGACAAGCGCCGTCTGAAGGAGCGCATGGGCGAGCTTGACAGTGATTCAATGAACAGAGTAAACTCGGCGCTGTCTATATCATTCGGGCTGGAGTAACGTTTTGCTGTCTTTTTCTTTGTGCTTTGTCATTCGGCGGGGGTGACAGCCAGAAGGTCGCTGTAGTTCGGCTCTCCGACAAGTTCACAGGTGCCGTTCTCATAGTTGATATTATAGGTAGCATAGCGTATATAGTTTTCCTGACCCAAGTCTTCCGACCTGATATATACAACAAGCTGTTTGGTGTATTTTTCCATGATGTCTATAGTTTCATGATCGGTGAAAACATAATCTGCGAATCCGATAGTCTTGGTATAAGCTACATTGCCGTCACGGTAAACGTCGATAGTGTATACACCTCTCAGACCGTCGGGAAGAGGTATGTTCAAGGTAAGCGAAACAGGGTCAGACACGGCGGCTGTGCTGTTTTCGGTCTGTGCTTCGGAAGAGCTGCTTTCGGTGGTATCGGGCTGTGTATCGTTATCGTTTTCGGTGATCTTCTTTGTTACGACTATTCTGTTTTCAGTCTGCGCTTCGGAAGAGCTGCTTTCGGTGATATCGGGCTGTGTATCGTTATCGTTTTCGGTGATCTTCTTTGCTACGACTGTTCTGAAATAGTCGGCATCTTCTGAGGTGATGGGGCAAACAAGTGTAAGATAGCTGTCATCTGCTGTGCATTCCATATCACATTCAAAATACGATTCATTTTTGACGGCAGTTATCCACTTGTCAAAGTCAAAGTCGTCTGTTCCCGTTGCGGGCGAGGTGAATATGGGCTGTTCGTCCGCATCGTGATTAAATACCGCAAACACAGCATATTCGGCATCGTCTTCGTATATGGTCTTGAAATTTATAATGTTGTGGGATGAAAAGAATTCATTTCCGAGCTGATAATGCTTCAGACCCGTGAACATAAGGCTGCCGTCTGAAGTTATATTATCATCTGCGTAGGCGCTGTTGCCGTACAGTACGATATTCTGCGGCTGACCGTTTTCGTTTATATCTGCCTTTCCGCTCTCGTTTACCGCCGTGATAGAGCCGCAGGGGTCTTCGCTTCCGTCAAAGCTGTGGTCAAGGTAGTATTCCCAGTCATCTCCGTCACGCTGTACTACGGGATAGTCTATCTCTTCGCCGTCGGATCCGTCAAATCCCGGGATATGTATATATCCCACCGTGTCGGGGTTCTGATCAAGATATTCCTTTGCCCATTCCTTTACCTCTCTCACTTCGGGTGCAGGTTCGGGTTCGGGTTCGGGTACGGATACCGAGGACGGCTGTTCATTCAGCTCTGCCGCCGATACCTCGCTGCCGGGCTTGATCTCGGCTCTGCCGAGGTTTATGACTGTGAATGCACCTGCACCCACGATAGCTATTGTCGCTGCCGCCGCAATGAAAGCACCGTAGTTTCTTTTGATCTTTGCGGCGCTGCTGTTCTCTGTTTTGTTTATTGATATGTTCATTCCGTTTTGTTCAGTTCCTTTCTCTGATAGTATGAGTTTGCTCCCTGCTTTGAGTTTCTCTGCCTCAGCAAGGATCATTTCATCAAGTGAAGGGTTCGGAGTATTCTGTTTACGGATCTCTTCAAATAGCTTTTTCAAAATATCCACTCTCCTTCATTCTGTCTTTGAGAAGCTTCCTTGCACGGGAAAGTCTCATTCTCAGTGCTTCCTCGGATATGTCCAGCGCTTCGGCGATATCTTCGGTCGGCATTTTCTCGAAGTAGTACATATATACGGCTGTGCGGTATTTTGGGTTAAGTTCCTTTACCGCCTGCCAGAGTTCCTGCTGTGCGGGAGTTTTATATGTACTCTCATCGGGAAGTTCGTCGGTCTCCTCATCAGAGCGTTTTCGGTACCATGAGCTTTTATTATAGGTATGCGAAATGTTTATGCAGGTGCGTATCAGCCATGAGCGTCTTGCTTTTTCATCGGTGAATACAAGATCTTTCGTATAGTACGTCAGAAAGACCTCCTGATAAACATCATCTGCGTCTGCCCTGCAGTTCGTTTCCGCAAGGGCAAGTCCGTAGACAAGCTCTCTGTACCGTGCGATCACCATGGTAAGATCGCCGGTATTTTTGTGAGTCACGCTTCTCACCTCCCTGCTTACTGATTGCACGAGAAAGCCGATAACTAACAAGCTGTCGGCAACTTTGTAGGAATGAACAAAAAAGAGGGCACTTGCCCTCTCGGAATTTTATAATTTGTATATGCCGAGGCGTTTTCCGTTTCTTACGGCGACACGGGGGACACGTTCTGACACCGAGCAGACTATCTCGTATCCGATAGTACCGGTAAGTCCTGCGATGTCGTCGGCGGTGATGGTCTCTCCGCCCTCGCTGCCTATAAGGGTAACGGTATCGCCCTCATGAACGTCTATGCCTGTAACGTCAGCCATAAACTGATCCATGCATACTCTGCCGACTATTTTGCAGCGTCTGCCGTGAACGAGTATCTCGCCGATATTCGAGAGCGCTCTCGGGTAGCCGTCTGCGTATCCGCAGGTTATGGTGGCGACAGTCATATCGCGGGGCGCTTTAAAGGTGCGTCCGTAGCTTACGGAAGTTCCCGCCTCGATAGTCTTGACGAGGGACACCGTTGAGCGCAGCGACATAACGGGTGCGAGCTGCATGGGAAGATCAAGTGCGGTATCGGGTTTCAGTCCGTAGAGGATTATGCCGAGCCTTGCAAGTGCCGAACGGCTGTCGTAGTGGTAGATGCCGCCCGCAGAGTTAAGGCTGTGTACCTTATCGAGCTTTATGCCCCTGCTTTTTGCGATATCTGCTGCCGCATAAAGCAGTGCGGTCTGATTTTTGGTATAGGCTATGCTTTCATCGTTCATGGTATCTGCGACGGCGTAGTGAGTAAAAGCGCCTTCAAGTGAGATGCCTTCAAGAGATGCGATAGTGCCGAGGCCGTCTGCGATATTCTTTGCGGTTCCGCGAAGTCCTATACGCGTCATGCCCGTATCAACGGCGGCGTGGCAGCGAACTCTGCCTTTGTCCTTGGCGCAGACAGAAAGCCTTTCAGCGTATTCAACGCTTACAAGTGCCTGTATTATATTATTTTCTATAAGTTCATGGGCTTCATCCGGGGCGGTATAGCCGAGTATAAGTATCTCGCCCTTGATGCCGAGCTTTCTTAATCTCAGTGCCTCATCAAGATTTGACACGGCGAACCATTTTACGCCGAGTTCATCCTGCAGAAAAGGTGTGGCGGCGCAGTCGCTGTGACCGTAGCACGATGCCTTTACGACGCACATTATCTCGGTATCTTCGGGCAAAAGCGCACGGTAGCGTTTATAATTCTGTTCAAGGGCGTCAAGATCGGTCTCTGCCCAAGTTCTTTTGTACAGCTTCATTTTCTTACCTTCCCGTAAATTGTTGTGATGACTGCTTTTAATTATACAACAATTTCGTCGTTTAGTCAAGACTTTGGCAAGAAAACCTTTGTGCTCGGGGCTGTATCAGCTGTCGGAGTTTTTCAGCGCTTTTCTGTAAGCGGAAAGTATCTTTTCTTCAAGCGTTCTGCGTGTCTGTGAGTCGATGGGGTGGACTATATCGCGGTAAGGGCGGTCGGGAGCGCCGTCGCCCCGTCTGCTGGGCATAGCCACGAAGAGCCGTTCTCCCCTGCCAGAGCTGTCGCTGCTGCGGATTATTTTTATGTCATGTACCGCAAGAACGTCATCTATCGTGATGCTGACTATGCCTCTCAGCTTGCCTTCGGGTATCAGCTTTCGTATTTTTATATCAGTTATTTCCATTGCAAATGTCCTTTCTTGGGAAAAATCAGCCTATAATCCTCTGATGTTATAAGAAAATTTTTGACAATTTACTGAAATTTATACAAATGGGGTTTATTTTTTTTCAGGTATGTATTATAATAGTTAGTATAATGGTATCAGTATACCCCTTTTACGGGGTCTGCGGAAGGAGTAATAATGTCATGCTGACAATAGAAGACCTGAGAAACAAAAAACATCTGCATTTTATAGGTATCGGTGGTTCGGGAATGTACCCGATAGTCCAGATACTTCATTCACAGGGTTATTTCATAACAGGTTCTGACAACAATGAAACAGAAACGCTTGATGCTGTAAGGAAAATGGGCATTCCCGTGACACTCGGGCAGAAAGCCGAGAATATAGGCGATGCCGATCTGATAGTATATACTGCGGCGGTGCTCGACGACAATCCCGAGCTTATGGCGGCAAGGGCAAGCGGTGCCGAGGTGGCGGAGCGTGCTGATATGCTGGGTCTGCTCACAAGGATATTCTCAAATGCCATATGCATTTCGGGCACACACGGAAAGACCACCTGCACTTCGATGCTTACACAGATACTCATTGAAGCAAAGGAAGACATATCCTGCTTTATCGGCGGAAAGCTGCCTGCGATAGGCGGTTCGGGACGCTACGGAAAAAGCGAGACTTTTGTCTGTGAGTCCTGTGAATTCAAGGATCATTTCCTCAAGCTCAGCCCCGATGTTGCGGTGATACTCAACGTTGACGCAGATCATCTTGACTATTTCGGCACGCTGGAAAATGTCATAAAGTCTTTCCGCACCTTTGCCGAAAATACCACTCACGAGCTTATCGTGAATGCTGATGATGAGAACACCCTCAAAGCAGTTGAGGGCATAGACAAGAAAAAGATCACCTTCGGCTTCGGTGAAACTGCCGATGTACGGGGCGAGATACTTTCCGTAAGCGGCATGACCACAAAGTTCCGTCTTTTTGACCGGGGCGAGGACAAGGGCGAGTTTGAGATAAACGTGCCCGGCAGACACAACGTACTCAATGCGCTTGCAGCCGCTGCCGCTGCTTTCAATGCGGGAATAGGCTGTGATGCTGTAAGAGAGGGACTGAAAAAGTTCGGCGGTGCGATAAGACGTTTCCAGAAGATAGGCGAGGAAAAGGGCATTGTGGTGGTCGATGACTATGCGCACCAC
>CADBTD010000303.1 GCA_902797535.1 uncultured Ruminococcus sp.
AAACACCAACTACACAATACCCTCGGGCGCAAGCAACTGCGTACTTTATGTTGAAGCACCCGACAGCCTTACCGACTTCTATCTTGATGATGTGAAGTTAGGAAATGCAGGTGCTGCAAGCTCGCAGAGCGGCAGTCAGGGCGGACAGCAGACCTCGGGCGGCATTGACCCGAGCAAGCCCATGGTAGCTATCGCTTTTGACGACGGCACCAGCGGCTGGAACATGAATGATCCTGCTTTCAGGATAATCAACACACTTGCTGACAACGACTTCCATGCTACATTCTTCTATGTAGGCGACTGGGTCAAGAATCCCGATGAAGTGAAATACGCATACAGCAAGGGTATGGAGATAGCCAACCATACCACATCGCACAGAGATCTTACAAATCTTTCTTCCTATGAGATAAGAAAAGAGTTCGATGATACTCATCAGAAGTTAAAGAGCATCATAGGCGCTGAGCCTTCAAAGCTCATGAGACTGCCTTATCTTTCCAGCAATTACAGCGTTCAGCAGGCACTTTACGATGTGCCTCTGATAAGCTGCTCTATCGATGTCAAGGATTATGCCGGAGCTTCAAGCTCGGATATAATCCGCACGATACAGAATGCAAAGAATGACGGCTCTCTGAAAAATTCTATAGTTCTCTGCCATGAGAACTATGCTGCTACCGCAGACGCTATGGAATACCTCGTACCCTGGCTCAAGAGTCAGGGCTGGCAGGTAGTTACCGTTTCGGAAATGTTTGCCGCAAACGGCAAGACCTTAAACGGCGGTCAGGTATACAGCAAGGCTTCGTAAACAAGCTCCTTCTATAATTTCATAAGTCGTATGGAGGTCCGCCGAGTTTTTTCGGCGGGTCTTCTTTTTTTGTTTAATTGCTTAATTGTGCCGGATCATCGTGCCGGTTCGATAAGAGGCAAAGCGTCTGCCGCGAAAAAGTATTCCGGCAGATTTTTTTGCGAAATGCTTGACAAAGGAAATGGACTGTGTTATAATCGGTACAGCGGGTTAACGTCCGGCGATGATACAGCTTTGGATATATCGGGCGGTAAAGCGCAGATAAAAATGATGATGAAAGAGGTGTCGGGATGAGAAGATGATCCTGCTTTTGAACGCATTGATAAGTAAGAAATGATGTGAGCGACTGTGCCCGCATTGTTTTGTCATGCTGCCAAAAGTGGATCGTGTTCTTCATGACCCTTCTTTTTTGTGTGCATAAGTATCTCGGGGTGCAGAGCATCTGTGCCCGTGATCTCTTCGTGGTCATAAAACACGTATCGGGACTGTTTGGCGGCAAACGGTCTTTTTTATTTTACCGAAAAGACCGCAGGAAAGGAGAGATGTATTATGTCACAGATAAGCGTAAACGGACTGACCTTTTGTTATGAGGGAAGTTTTGACAATATTTTTGAGAATGTATCATTTTCGGTGGATACGAACTGGCGGCTCGGGTTCATCGGACGAAACGGAAAGGGCAAGACGACTTTCCTGAAGCTGCTGATGGGTGAACACAGCTACAGCGGTTCGATAGCGGCATCGGTGAGATTCGGGTATTTTCCCTACACCGTGACGGAAAAACAGCTTGAGCTGACGGCGTCGGAGTTTATTGACGAACTTCGGCGTGACTGTGAAGAGTGGAGGGTCATATGCGAGCTTTCGCTTCTCGGGGAGGAGGCAGATATACTCTATCAGCCGTTTTGCCGGCTGAGCCACGGACAGCGCACGAAGATACTGCTGGCGGTGCTGTTTTCGGGGGAGAACGAGTTTTTGCTGATAGACGAGCCGACAAATCATCTTGATATCGGCGCAAGAGAGAAGGTGAAGCAATACCTCTCGCAGAAGAATGGCTTTATACTCGTTTCTCACGACCGTGACCTTCTCGACGCCTGTACCGACCATGTGCTGGTGCTCAACCGCGGGAGCATAGAGGTGCAGAACGGGAATTTTTCATCGTGGTGGGAACAGAAGCAGCGTAAAGACAGCTTTGCGCTGTCGGAAAATGAAAAGCACCGCAAGGAAATAAAAAAGCTCAGAGAATCTGCTAAACGCATATCGGATTGGGCGGATAAAAACGAGCGTACCAAGATAGGTGACCACCACCCGTCGAAAACATCGGGCAGACTAAACGGGGTACGTCCGAAGATAGGCGCTGTAACTAAAAAGATGCAGAGCCGTGTGACCAGCATGGAAAAGCGGATAGAGTCGGAGATAGCGGAAAAGGAGGGACTGCTCACCGACATCGAGCAGATAAAGCAGCTGAAGCTGTCGCCCCTTTCGCATCACAGGGACAGGCTCGTAAATGTACACGACTATCATTTCAGATATGCGGGGGCAGAGCATGACCTGCTTGACGGTGTGACATTTTCGGTGCAGCAGGGAAACCGTATCGTGCTGTCGGGGGCAAACGGCTGCGGAAAGTCAACGCTTATTAAGAGGATACTTGAAAGTACGGGGGCGAAGTTTTCTGCGGTGTATGAGGAAAGCGGCGTATGTGAAACGGCTTCGGGACTGATAGTTTCATATGTGGATCAGGATACGTCACGGCTTTGCGGCAGGGCGGAGGAGGTCTGCGAAAAGCAGGGTATCGACAGAAGCCTTTTCTGTACGATACTGCGGCAGATGGGACTTGAGCGTATGCAGTTTGAAAAGGACATATCAGACTGGTCCGAGGGTCAGAAAAAGAAAGCGCTCATAGCCGCAAGCCTTGCAGCGCCTGCACATCTGTACATATGGGACGAGCCGCTCAACTATATCGACGTGTTCTCAAGGATGCAGATAGAGCAGCTTTTGCTGGAATATCAGCCGACGATGATATTTGTTGAGCATGATGAGATGTTCCGGAGAAAGATAGCGACTGCT
>CADBTD010000304.1 GCA_902797535.1 uncultured Ruminococcus sp.
AGGCTTTCTGCCATAGGGTGTACGCTGGAATACGACGAAAGCTGTGCTGCCGTCATAGCGGACAGCTGTCTTGAATGCGGAAAAGCGCAGGCAAGAGAACTGCGGCACACGATAAGGCGGCAGGCGGAAGACAGGATAAGCGACCTTATACTGCGTTTCGGCAGGGGGGATTTTGTCCTTACCGCCGAAAACGGCAGGCTGACTGCCGCCGCAAAGGGCAGAGTTGCGGTATGAATATACATCACTGTTCGGGGAATGATAAACCTTGAACGGAGGTGTGATATGCTTCATTTTTTTGTAGGACTGTGGACGGGCGGCACAGTTGGGTTCTTCACAGCCGCACTGCTTGCCGCTGCAAAGTCGGAGAGCGGGGATATCCACGACTGCGACTGAAAAAAGCCTGAGGAGAAAGACCTCAGGCTTTTTGCGGTTTCGGATATTTCAGTTAAGATGCGCGCTTACTGCGGCAGAAGACGTTTCGCTCTGCTGAGTTTCGTGAGAAGTCTGCGGCTCGCTGATATCTTCGGCTTCGATACCGAGTCTGCTCATACGCTTGTTTATAAGAAGGCTTATACCCGTCGTAAGAAGGATGAGCCCTGCC
Source organism: uncultured Ruminococcus sp. (assembly GCA_902797535.1). Taxonomy (GTDB): domain Bacteria; phylum Bacillota; class Clostridia; order Oscillospirales; family Ruminococcaceae; genus YE71. Next base: position 602 of record CADBTD010000304.1, read on the forward strand.
ATAACAAGAATAGAGCGCCATGAAAGGTCTTTCAGCTGACCGCCGATATAGGTGACAACGAGCATTTCCGGCAGAAGTCCTGCCTCAGAACCTATAAGGAATGAGCGGTAAGGCATACTCAGCGCACCGTGAAGCATACTTACAAGGTCACAGGGGACAAAGGTGACTGCCCTTGTGAGATAGACTGTCATGAAGTTGTTTTTCTGTCCGTAGGAAAGCAGTTTCTTCACTTTGGGGTAGCGCTCTGCCGCCGCCTCGACTGCATCGGCGCCCGACAGGCGGCCTATAAAATACGGCGCTGTCACCATAAGGGAAATGCCTATGATATTCACCATGACTGCCACAGGATAGGGGAAGATATTTCCCGAAGCGGCGAACAGCACTGTTGCGGGGAAGACCACCGACAGGGATTTGAGCGCATAAAAGAACCATATCACCAGCATAGCTCTGAGGGGATCGGTGGGTGTGAAGTTTATGATATCCTCATGATCACGGTTACTGAGAAACAGTGCGCACAATATTACGAGCAGCAGGCAGATGAAAAAGGGTATCCGCCTTATCAGCTTTCTTTTATCCATAATATCGCCTCCCGACATTTAAAAGAGGTCGGTGACCGCATTGCGGCCAATTGGTTATTGCGGCTAAAGCAATTAACATTTTTATTATTATATCAGATAATTTTTTATTTGTCAATAGTCTGCCGCAACTGACCGAGGCTCACAGGGTCAGATGACCAGTCTGCCGGTTCTGTCGGCAAGGCTGACCGTGACCCTTGCACCCGAGTTGAATTCAAGGCTGTCCTGTTCGACACCGTCGCTGAAAATAACGCCGTTTTCGGGCATGAGCGAGGTAACTGTAAGAGGCGTATCCTTTTCCACTCTGCCGAAAACGAGGTCGGTGCCTGTTGTTCTGCTGGCAAAGGGTTCACGCACTGTATAGTACAGGTACCGAGAGCTGCAGTTGAAACCTTCGGGGAGCACGGGGACGGTATTCAAGCCGCAGCCTCTGTCAACGCCTGCCGCACCTGCGATAACGCTGCTGAGCCACCCTGTTGAGCCGAGACCTGTGGAGATTATCATGCCGCTGGAGGACTGCTCCTCTGCCCTGCCGCCGATATCTATTATATACCTGGCGGAAACGTGGGTCTTCTGACCTATGAAAAGGTCATTGACGGCGAAAAGGGTCTGACCGTCGCTGAGGGCTGCTTCTGCTATGGTGACGGTTTTTGTGTCTCGTCTGCCCGAAAATACCTCGGGGACTATCTTTTTAAGGTCGGCCGCCGAAAAGGGCAGCAGCACGCCGTCCCATCTGGAGGGGTCGGGATTCACGCCGACAAGCTGCTGTGTGTCAAGGTATTTCAGGGTATTAGCCACAAGGCCGTCACGTCCCAGGGCTATGACAAGGTCATTCTCGCCGAAGATATAGCCTGTGAGATAGTCGCGGTCAAGGCGCTGCACGCGTCCCTGCATTTCAAGTATCGCTGTGACCTGCCTTACTGCGGCGGTATATCTGTCGTGCTCGGCGACGTAATCCGAAAAATCCCCGCCGCCGTGTTCGATGAAAAACTGCGCCTGTTCTTTGGTATTATATCGTCTTATCAGCATTTCAAGGCGGGTCTTTTGTGTGATAAGCACGATCTTGTTTTCGGTAGTTCTTTCCATAGCCCTGCCTTTCATTTATCTGGCGCCGTCCATATATGCGCCGTAGCCCTGACTGTCGATGTCTTCCTTTGTCAGCTTTTTATAGGCTTCCATATCGTCGCAGAGCCATCTGTCGTAATGGATACAGCACTCATACCATTGCCCTGTGACGCGGTACATGGCATTGACGTATATTCTGCCGTTCTTTTTGTATACTATGTATTTGTGTTCGCTAACGCAGCAGTGTGCGATGACATCTCCTGCGCTTACTGTGAAATAATGTGCGTTCATTTAAATCGCTCCTTTTTATGATGTTTATTATACCATATTCATTGGCGGTTTTCAATACGTCAGCCTTTTCCTGCGAGGCTTTCGAGAAGGTCGGGGGTGATGTTCAGAGTGCCTATCTTTTCGCTGTTGGCGGCGAGCTTTTCAAATGCCTGTGCGATAAGTCTTTCGGGCTCCATATCAAGTGCGGCAAGTGCCACAAGGACATCGGGCTGTATATTGGCGTAAGCCTTCATTACTGCGGCTAT
>CADBTD010000305.1 GCA_902797535.1 uncultured Ruminococcus sp.
GACGGCACCATAGCGGAGAGTGCGAAGGAAGAAGTTGAGGGGCTTTTACGCCGCAGCTTCAGACCCGAATTCCTCAACCGTCTTGATGAGATAGTATATTACAAGCCGCTTATGAAGAAAGAGATAAGCAGCATAGTAAGGCTTATGCTGGGCGAGCTTGACCGCAGGCTCGAAGACAAGAGGATAAACGTGGAAGTGACCGACAATGCGATGAATGCGATAATAGATCAGGGATTTGACCCGAGCTTCGGCGCAAGACCCCTGAAGAGGTTCATACAGCGGCACATCGAAACTATGATAGCTCACAAGATACTTGCGGGCGAGATAGAGATGGACAGCACTGTGACCGTTGACTATGACGGCAGCGGGTTTACGGCTGTTTCCCGGAAGACAGAGTGACGCTGTGTAAATAAGTGAGAAAAAGACCCGAAAGCCTGATGCTTTCGGGTCTTTGGTGTCTATATGTATGTGCCGTTTGTGCGGCGGGGAGATCACTTGGTAATGAGTGCGAGAGTATCTCTTGCGATGAGAAGCTCTTCGTTGGTGGGAACTACCCAAACCTCTACCTTGCTGTCGTCAGTGGAGATGCGTGCAGCCTTGCCTCTTACCTTGTTGCGCTCGGGGTCTATCTTGATGCCGAGGAATTCAAGGCCTTCGCAGGAATTCCAGCGGGTAGGTGCATCGTTTTCGCCGATACCGCCTGTGAAGAGGACAGCGTCAACACCGCCCATAGCAGCAGCGTAGGAACCGATGTACTTCTTTATCTCGTAGGAGAACATCTCGTTTACGATAGCAGCACGCTTGTTGCCGTGTGCAGCAGCCTCGGAAACGTCACGGTTATCGGAAGAAACGCCCGATACTCCGAGGAAGCCGGACTGCTTATTCATGTAGTTGGTCATCTGGTCGGGGTCAAAGCCGCGCTTCTTTGCAACGAACTCAACTGCGGAGGGGTCAACTGCGCCGCAGCGTGTACCCATTGTAAGACCGTCAAGGGGAGTGAAGCCCATTGATGTATCAACGCTCTTACCGCCGTCAACTGCGGTGATGGAAGAGCCGTTGCCGAGGTGACATGAAACTATCTTGAGCTCCTCGGGCTTTTTGCCGAGAAGTCTTGCAAGCTCAGCGGAAACGAAGCGGTGGGAAGTTCCGTGGAAGCCGTACTTTCTTACATGGAGCTCCTCATAGTCTTCGTAAGGCAGACCGTAAAGGAAAGCCTTCATAGGCATGGTGGAGTGGAATGCGGTGTCGAATACAACTACCTGAGGCACGCCTTCGGGGAGGACCTTCTTGCAGGCTCTGAGTGCGAGTGCGTGGGGGTGGTTATGTACGGGAGCGAGCTCAGCGAGAGCATCTATCTTATCGATGACCTCATCGGTAACGAGGCAGGTCTCCTTGAACACCTCAGCGCCCTGTACTATTCTGTGACCTACAGCGGAAACTTCGCTCATGGAGTCTATTACCTTAGCGTCGCCTGTGGTGAGTACCTCAACGAGCTTTTCAAAAGCCTCGGTATGGGTAGGGAATTCGCAGTCAGCTTCATAGCTTCTGCCGTCGCCTGTTTTATGAGCGATATGTCCGCCGATGCCTATACGGTCAGCGTTGCCCTTTGCGAGTACTTTTTCGCCGTCCATATCGAGCAGCTGATACTTCAGCGAGGACGAACCTGCGTTTACAACCAGAATCTTCATTGTTAAAACATCCTTCTTTTAGATTTGACTGCCGTACTTGACAAAGCACGGATAATCACATATACTATGATTATAACAATTTTTGCATGATTTTTCAAGGGACTTGAGCATTTTTGACGTTTTGCACAAAATAACGCATTTTTTTGCGGATATGCTTGGAAATGAAATGAGGAGAATGAGTAAAATGTACGGTACGGCAGGCATAGTTGCGGAGTTTGACCCGTTTCACAGGGGGCACGAGTATCTTATACGGCAGGCAAGAGAGCGGGGAGCGTCTCACATAGCGGTGGTCATGAGCGGTGCGGCTGTACAGCGCGGCAGTGCGGCGGTATGTTCAAAGCATGAGCGTGCGCAGATGGCGGTAATGTGCGGCGCGGACCTTGTGGCGGAGCTTCCTGCGCCATATTCCTGTTCTATGGCGGAGTTTTTTGCGGACGGTGCTGTAAGGATACTGGGGCAGCTGGGGATAGACACCTTATGTTTCGGCAGCGAGACAGAAAGTGCGGACAGCATAAAGAAGGCTGCTGCGGCTGCTGATGTGCTGAAGGACAGCGAAGAGGTAAGGACGCTGCTGGGGCAGGGGATGAGTTATCCTGCGGCGATACAGCGTGTAATGTGCGAACTGTACGGGAGCGATACGGCGGCAGCGGTAAGCACGCCGAACAGCACTCTCGGGGTGGAGTATACACGGGCGCTCGGAAGAAACGGTATAAAGGCCCGGATACTTCCCATAAAGCGCAGAGGGTCACAGCACGGGGGCAGCGGCGGAGAATTTCCCAGCGGCAGCGAGCTTCGTGAGGCGATGCAGTCAGGCGGTGACATATCCTGCGGAGTACCCGAGGGATGTGTGCCGAAGGTGATATACGATCCTCGCAGGGGGGACGAGATACTTTTATACCGTATGCTGACCGCATCGAAGGAGGAGCTTCTGCGGCTGCCGGAGGTGAACGAGTCTGTAGCGGACCGCATAATAAAGGTGCGCCGAGATCCGCCGGACAGCTTTGAGGAGTTTATCATGGCGGTGAAAACGGCAAACATCACCCATGCAAGGCTTCGCAGGAGTGCGCTGCATCTTGTGCTGGGGATAACGGCGGCGGATCTCATCGAGCCGCCATATGTACGGATCCTGGCTTTCAACAGGCGGGGGGCAGAGATACTGCGGCGTGCGGAGGCATCTGCGGCTGTATCGGCTTCGCTTCGGGAGCTTGAGGACAGCAGTGACGAGGCGGCGCATATAATAGCGATAGAGAACAGAGCTGTGAGGTTTCAGCAGATGTGCGGCACCGTCAGCGGCAGGTTCGAGAACGAGTACACACGCCGTGTGAGGATAAGCGGCTGAGCTGTTTTTTTTTGATCTTTGTTCGGTGTTATGGTATATTATGACGAAAATTGCGCACAAAAATAGTATAAATCTACAAAGATATCGTTAAAACGGAGAAATGACAGAAAAAACACACACAAATCAGGGTAATTCACTGCAAAAATATTTTTAATATAATGAATCAATTCACTAAATATTGATGAAGTTACGGCAAAATTGTGATATAATTATCTGAGTGTGTTGCTAATACGCAGCTATAACGCAATTTATGAATATATACAGGAGGAACTTTCATGGCAAAAACAGCTAAGCCTGCGACAAGCAGGACAATATCCAAGGAAGAGCTGAAAAAGCAGTTCGTAGATGTACTGCACAATGATTTCCAGACCACTCCGGATGAGGCGTCGGACCAGCAGGTATACGAAGCGCTTACAAAGATAATCGTAGGCATACTGAAGGCGAAGAGAAGACACTTCACCGTAAAGAACCGTTCTGAGGGCAAGAAGAAGGTATACTACCTTTCAATGGAATTCCTCATGGGCAGAAGCCTTAAAACAAGCATATACAACCTGCAGATGAAGGACGTTACCGTTGAGATGCTCAAGGACTTCGGCATTTCAATAAATTCCATATATGAGATGGAGCCTGATGCAGGACTCGGAAACGGCGGTCTCGGAAGGCTTGCTGCCTGCTATCTTGACGCACTTGCTGCTGACGGATACCATGCAACGGGATATTCGATACTCTATGAGTTCGGCATATTCAAGCAGAAGCTGGAGGAGGGCTGGCAGACAGAGCTTCCCGACAACTGGCTGCCCGGCGGCTCGGCGCTGCTGGTACCGCTGCCCACACAGGCTGTAAAGGTACGTTTTGACGGAAAGCTGAAAGAGCAGTGGGACAACAATTTCCACAGTGTGGAGCTGGAGGACTATACTTCGGTGCTGGCTGTGCCCTATGATATGTATGTATCGGGCTATGGCAGCGAGGCTGTTTCAAAGCTGAGGCTGTGGAAGGCTGAGGTGCCTTCCTTTGATATGGCTATGTTCAACAAGGGCGACTACTCAAAGGCGCTGGGAAGAAACATCATGTCGCAGGCTATCACCAAGGTGCTTTACCCCAACGACAACCATGCAGAGGGCAAGTCGCTGAGACTTCGTCAGCAGTACTTCCTTGTAGCTGCATCGGTGGGCGATATAGTAAACACGCATCTGAACGTTTACGGCACTCTTGACAACCTTGCAGACAAGGTGGCTATACACATAAACGACACTCACCCGACGCTGGCTATACCCGAGCTCATGAGGATAATGCTGGACGACTGCGGATATGACTGGGACACTGCATGGAACATCGTTACACACACATTTGCATACACCAACCACACCGTTATGCCCGAAGCGCTTGAAAAGTGGGAGTGCAACCTGCTCAAGAGCGTAGTGCCGAGAATATACTCGATAATAATAGAGATAAACGAGCGCTACTGCAAGAAGCTGTGGGATATGTATCACGATGAGGCAAAGGTGAGCCGTATGTCCATAGTTGAGAACAACATGGTAAAGATGGCAAATCTCTGTGTACACGCAAGCCACCATGTAAACGGTGTTGCCAAGATACATTCGGAGATAATCAAGAGAGAGACTTTCAGGGACGAGTATGAGTACACCCCCGAAAAGTTCACCAACGTTACCAACGGTATAGCATACCGCCGCTGGCTGTATCAGTCAAACGAGGGTCTGACCGCACTTCTGCGCGAAACGATAGGTGACGGATTCCTTCGTGACGCAAGCAAGCTGGCTGATTTCAAGAAATTCAAAAATGACAAGGCAGTGCTCGAGCGTCTCGGAAAGATAAAGCGCGAGAACAAGGAAGCCTTTGCGAAGTATGTAAAGAACCGTTACGGCACCGAGCTGAATGTGGATTCTATATTTGATGTACAGGTAAAGCGTCTGCACGAGTACAAGCGTCAGCAGTTAAATGCGCTGAACATCATAGCAGAGTACAACTATCTCAAGGCAAACCCGAATGCGCCCTATGTGCCCAAGACCTATATCTTTGCGGCAAAGGCAGCGCCCGGATACTACATGGCAAAGCAGATAATCAAGCTCATCTGGAACATCTCGCAGGAGCTGAAAAAGGATCCTGTACTGAATCAGAAGCTGAATGTTATCTTTATGGAAGACTACTGTGTATCGCTGTCAGAGATACTGATGCCTGCGGCTGACATTTCGGAGCAGATATCCCTTGCCGGCACAGAGGCAAGCGGTACGGGCAACATGAAGCTGATGGTGAACGGTGCTGTTACCCTCGGTACGCTTGACGGCGCAAACGTTGAGATATTTGAGCAGGTAGGGGAAGAGAACATACTTCTCTTCGGTATGAACGTAGACGAGGTGGAAAAGAGGAAGCCTAACTACAGACCTATCGATATCTACAACTCGAATCAGATACTCAAGGGTGCTGTTGACACGCTGACTTCGGGAATAAACGGAGAGCATTTCGGCGAGATAGCGAAC
>CADBTD010000306.1 GCA_902797535.1 uncultured Ruminococcus sp.
CGGTAGTATAATATTCTCCGTAAGCGCCCGCATAGCGTTTCCTGTCCTTTGGGCTTTCCACATGATGCCATATAGTAGTTATCAGCAGGAACAATACTATCAGTATCAGAAAGCCGAGTAATACTTTCCCTGCGATTTTCAGTGCTTTTTTCATGTTATTTGCCTCGCTTATCGTCAGTTTTTCTGCTTTTCTGCTATCATGTGCAGGAATTCTTTCAGCTTTTCGGATCTGAGCATAGGAGCCATATGTCCGCCGTCAACATAAAACAGCTCTTTGTCAGGGGCTTCGACCTTTTCAAAATATGCAGCGGCTTCCTCCGCCATGTTGATATAGCCTGTGTCCTGCCTGCCCTCTATCACATAGAATGGGATCTTATATTCCGTTCTGCCTGAAAGAGACATTTCCTGCACCATATTGAATGCATTTGAAGAATTCTCACCCTGCTGTTTATCTATGTCGGCATTGTAATCCTCCGAAAATCCCAGACATTGAAGCTGTTCTTTCAGAGTGCAGTTGGGATTGAACCAGAGGGCGGCATACATATTCTCATCTGCATCCTTGAAATAATCATCGTAATAGCAGTATTTATCGCTTAGTTTATCTATATTTTCCGACTCCTCATCTGACAATACGATCTTCTGCGAGTCGATACCTTCCGCAAGCTTATGCATTTCAGGATCATTCTCAGACTGCTTCAGTGCCCATTCCTTGAAATACTGCTGACTTTCGGGAATATCTGCAACAAGGGACATAGCTACAACTGCATCGTACCTGTCGGGGTACTCAAGAGCAAGATTTGCCGCATATATCGAACCCCAGGATATACCCATAAGAGTTATCTTGTCTTTGCCGAGATGCTCTCTGAGATAGTCCGTCATCTCAATGCCATCCTGCATCATGGTCTCGGCGCATATCAGCTCGTCGGTCTTGTATTCGGGATAATTGTGACCAAATCCTCTCTGATCCCAGCCTACAACAGTATAGTCCTCACTCAGGCTGCGGAGTATGCTCCAGTCCAGCCAGCTCGTCGCACCGCAGGGTCCGCCGTGCAGATACAGCAGAACGGGATTGTCCTTGTCCTGCCCGTAGATGTTTATCCACTGCTTCGTTCCGTTTATATCCACATACATTGTCTCGTTTATGCCGCCGTCGGGCGTTCTGCTGTTTACCTTCTTGCCGATGAGCCTTGCAGCAAGCAGTATGATGACCGCAGCAGCAAGTATTATCAGTAAACCGAGAAGTATCTTTCCTGTTATTTTCAGTGCTTTTTTCATTATCATCCTCACTGTCCTTTTTCATATTCTCCATCGGGTACAGCAGTGCTTCTCCCCGAAGCCTTATGCATTTGACCCGAGCATAAATGCCAGGCCGAAACTATTGAACATGATATGCAGCAGCACAGGTATGCACAGAGTTTTTGTCTTTGAAAAGAGGAATGTCATCACAAGACTGAACACCATATATCCGCCTATGTTCATTAACTGTGCTGTGTCGCCGCCCCATATCCCGGCAACGGCGATATGCTGTATGCCGAAAAGCAGTGCGGTGACTATGTGCGCGGCGGGTCTGTTTTTCTCCTGTATTATCCCGAAGGCAGTGTAGCGGTAAAGTATCTCCTCGAGCAGAGGCCCGAAAACGCACACCATAGGAAGCATCACTACGGGGTTTTGTCTTATCATCGGCAAAAGCCTGTTGTTGTTCCCGTTTTCGGGATATATCCCTGTCATGTTTTTTATGGTCGGCAGCAGGATATTATCCCAGAGTATGACATCGAACACCGCCAGCATCACGATCCCGAGAAAAATATAAAGCAGGGTCTTCGGTTTTTTTATGACCTTTGCCGCTTCTTCCTTTATCTGAGGGAACATGAGGGCGACGGTGACGAATTCCATAACATTGAAAAGCGTCCCGAATATCCTGCTCCCCGAAACTACGGGCAGACCACTGAAGTAAAGCAGGAGCATCACTGTGCAGAACAGCCTTCTCTTTTTCCCCGAGGTATTCAGTATCTCATGTGTTTTTTCTTTCATTTTTTCTTCTATTTTCAGTGCTTTTTTCATGTTTGTTGTCTCCCTTTTGTTGTCTCTCTATTAGTCGAGCCCTGCGATGAATTCTCTCATAGCCTCGGCTATCTCATCGGGCTTTTCCTCAGCTACCATGTGACCGCAGTCAAGCTGTATCACCTTTGCATCGGTAAGCCCGTCAGCATAGTCACTCATAGCATCGAGCCATTTCTGACCACCCGTTTCCTTGCCGTCTGCAACAAAAAGAAGTGTAGGGATATCC
>CADBTD010000307.1 GCA_902797535.1 uncultured Ruminococcus sp.
AAATGTCCGATCTCGGATTTTGGGGTTGACATATCAATATTTTTATGTTAAAGTAATACTTGTAGCAAGGGCGGAACGAAACCCTTGAAATAAACAAAGCTAAAGATAAAGGAGACAACAAAACATGAGAAAAAAGATTTTAGCAATGGCACTCGCATTCACCATGGCCTGCACAGCTGCAGGCTGCCTTGATTCAAAGCCCCGCGAACAGGACGATACCAATGTCAAAACTACTCAGGAGGCTGAGGAAAAGACCGAGGAAAATAAAGAGGCTGAAGCCGCCGAAGAGACCGAAGCCGGTGAGGGTGAAGATGAGTTTGACGGAGAGGAATTCAAGATGCCCGACCCAGTTACAGGCGATGTTGACCTAAACGGACTTAAATTTACCGTGCCCGACGGCTGGGAGTGCATATCTTTCCCCGGAAACTTTTCGGTCACCAAGCAGGGCGCCAATCCTGAAGACCAGATCAGCATTTCGGGAATGTTTACTTTTATTAATTCTATCGAACCCGAAATAAAGCCTGTCACCAAGGAAGATGCTCTGGAAACTTTTAAGAACCAGTTTGATATGGGTGACAACTCTGCCGAAATACCTGAAGGCTATACGATCAAAAAGTTAGACGAAGGCGAATTAACGATAGACGGCGCTGATGCTGTATACATAGATGTGCTCACAAAGATCGAATTTGAAGACTATAAGTATATGGGTGTTACAAGACAGATCATAACCATAGGCGATAATTCCTGCACATTCTATATTAACGCAGGCAATAAGAAAGAGCTTGCAGAGATCTGTGAAATATTTGACAAAATGTCAGAGACCATGAAGCTCCCGACAGCTGATGACTTCAAAAACTTAGATATGTCAGAGATCGGCGTAGGCTGATCTCTAAGATGCCGCCCCCTTAAAAAATTTATATATTAAACCGTAAAAGAGCCGCAGACGTCATGCCTGCGGCTCTTATCAGCTTATTCAAATACTGCAGTTATCGTGCATTCCCCGTCAAGTGTCACCTCAGCGGTGTCGGATGTTTCATCCGATATCTTTCCGCCGCTTATCTCCCACTTGACAAACTTCTTGCCGCTGTCCGGCTGTGCTGTCAGCGAAAGAGTCAGTCCGTCGAACCATTCGCCCTTTATGCTGCCGTCAAGCGTTCTTCCGTCGAGGGTCACAGTACCGCCTTCGGGTGCATTTACAGTTACAGTTACGGGATCCGATGTTTCAAGGTCTTTCTTTACAAAGTCAAGGAACTTTCCGTATCTTCCGTTAAGAAATGTTTCAAGCGTATAAGTGCCCATTCCAGCATTAGTCCAGTCGGGACCGAAACGCTCATAGGTCATATCAATAAGCGCCGAATACTCGGCAGAAAAAGCACTCAGCTTTCTCTGTACCGCTTCTTTTTCAAAGTTTATGCTTCGCATATCACACAGCGAGCGAACGAACATCTCTTTGAAACCGTCATTTTTCAGAAGACTGCGGAACATATCCGCAGGGGGTTCTTCAAGTTCCTTGTTCTGCTTGTCCATACTCCTGACAGCACGTTCAAGGGTGTCGTCCTTGTAGTTTTCTCCGCCGGAGTATATACCCGTTGAAAAATCAGTATCGTAAAGAAGCATACGCCACTTTCCGTCAGAATACTCTGAAGAACTGTCGGTATTCCTTGCACGCCACATACGCCAGTTGTTGCCCTCAAAAATGCAGTCTTCGTTGTTTATGTATATACAGAATGCGCAGTATTCCGCAAACTGCCTGAGGTCAAGCATCTGCTCTGCCTTTTCGTACTGTTCGGGGTCGGTCATATCTCCCTTTGCAACAGCCTGATAAAGCTCGCTGTAGAGAGAGTAGTCGCTTTCCTCGCCCTCTTCTACCTCACCTGTCTTTATCATGACCACATTGTCCTTATCAACGCCGTAGTTGTTTTCTATGTAGTTGTTGCTGTAATCCTCGGTCAGCATATACATTCCCCAGAATTCGCCGTCAAGGAAAACCACCGCAGGTGTGAACTGCTGTGTGTCAAAGCCGAGTCCGCCCACCATCGACTGAAGGAATGGATCTCTTATCTTTCCGAAATCACAGTCGTTTCCGCCGTTTCGCAGCACAAAGGATTTGTACTTTTCTACTGGTCCGGTGCCGTCAGAGCGCATATTATCGGGTATTATCCCGGCCTTGACGTTCTTTTCGCCGTATTCGCTGCGTGCTGTAAGACGAAGGCTTTTCTGACTTGCATTTCTTGATGCGGCACCCATTATGCGCATTCCCATATCCTGCCCGAAAAGTACGCTCCCATCAGCCGAAAAATACTCGCAGAAAACAGGACGCTCCCATTCCCTGCCGCGCTGAGTATAGTTTGCCTCATGCTGCCAGCCTTCGAGTTTTTTATTTTCTTTGTCCTCTTTGAGCCACTCATCATGATATTTTCCGAGAGTGTATATTCCCGTGTCATAGTCAAACAGGTTTCGCATATCGGTCATAAGTGAAATGACCGCAGCATTTCCGTACATCGCCTCACGGTCAATGCCGATAAAATATGTCTCGCTTGAAACTGCGCCCATGTCGCCGTTTTTGTCAAA
>CADBTD010000308.1 GCA_902797535.1 uncultured Ruminococcus sp.
CCCGAACTCTTGAAAAACTCAGAAAAATATCTCAGGATTGTAATAAGATATTGACCGAAACATCTGCAGACGGTGAAGCTGATATTCCTGTTTTCAGACATATTGATCATAACTATTTTGACCATAATCCCGAAAAGATATTTTCAAATGATCTGGTAAAAGTTGTGTCAGCTGCAGATATATATGAAGAAAGTGACTATATCGGTGCAGAAATATCTCATTTGGTCAGTGATAAGAGCAATGGACTAACATATAATGATATTGCTGTGCTGTGCGGTTCGCTTGAAGAGGATAACAGTATTATTGCAGCATCATGCGAAAGATATGATATTCCGTATTTTGTTGATCTTAAAACGTCAGGCCTCGATTCTGTACCCGGAAGGTATCTTGTCAGTGTTCTTGATGCATGTGCAGGCAAAAGCTACAAGACCGAGAAGCTCCTCAGACTTATAAAATCTCCGCTGTCTTCCTTCTTTTTCTATGATGCTCTTGATCTTGAAGAGTTCTGCATTAAATGGAGCATTGAAGGCGACAGGTGGAAAGAGCCTTTTATTGTTACAGGAGAGCGTGCTCAGAGTCATAGAATAGAGGATAACAGAAAAAGGATCATAGAACCGCTTGAAAAGTTCAGAAATGCATCTGCGGATGCAACAGCCGGTGAGATTTGCGAAGCGTTGTATATTCTTCTTGATGAACTTGAAATGTCTAAACAGATATATTCATATGTGAAAACGGCCGCTAAAAATAACATTACAGAAGCAGAAGCTGATCGCAGCTTTAAACAGGTCTGGCTTGGAATAGTTGGAGCGATCAAAACGATATATTCAGAAATGAAAGATGATAAAATATCATTTCGTGCATTTTCCGAACTTCTTACTCTTATGATAGGATCTATAAAGCTCTCTTCTCCGCCTCAGAAAGCAGATTGCGTCAGGATCGGTGATGCTGATCATTCTGTCATGTCAGGTGTTAAAGTTCTATTTATAATGCAGGCAAACGAAGGGAAATTTCCATCAGATGCGAAAAAGTCACAGATATTGAGCAGCAATGATATCAAGGCACTTTCTGAAAAGGATATTGAAATTGATCTATCTCCGATCCTTCAGATAAACAGTGAAAGACTTACACTGTATACTTCACTTACACTTCCTTCAGACCGGCTTTATATATCATATTCACTGGCTGACAGAACAGGTTCTCCATGTGCGCCGTCGACACTTCCACAGAACATGAAAGATCTTTTTGAGGATGATATTTCACTGTCTGTTTCAGATCTGCCGCTCGACTATTTTTGTATGTCAAGAAAAACGGCTTTTTACACATATCTTGAACATTCAAAAGATAAAAGCCGTGAGATAGCCGAAATAAGACGTTCTCTTGAATTGGATGATGAATATGCTCAAAAGCTTCAGTTTATTGACACTGTTGCGATGTCAGGTGATGAAAGAATATCAAAGCTGTATGCTCAGAAAGTATTTTTCCCGAGAAATGATATAGATCTGTCAGCAACAAGAGTCAGTGATTATTATAAATGTCCTTTTTACTATTTCTGTAAGCATGGCTTAAGATTCAGCACAACAAGCAAGATCAATATGGGACATCTTTATGTAGGGTTGATAGTGCATTATTGTCTTGAGCATATTATGAGCAGGGAAGAAAATGGCGTTCGTGTTTATGATCCGCAATTTGTCAGCAGAAATGATGATGAACTGTATGAACTTGTATCAAAATTTGCAGATGAATATGTAGCTGATGAGATGGGAGGCAGCTACAGCAAAGATCTTGCATTCGAAAGCACATTGCAAAGGCTGAAAAAGTCAACGACCTATATAGCAATGAATTTCCGTGATGAATTAAAAGGGTCTTTATTTCTTCCGGCCGCTTTTGAATTTGATCTGACAGACAAAAATAAAGAGCCTATACTTACTGTCCCGATCGATGATGAAACGTACATCAATATTCGAGGCAGTATAGACCGTGTTGATCTTTACAAAGCCGAAAGTAATGTATGGGTCAGGATCGTGGATTATAAAACCGGTGATCAGGAATTCAAGAAATCTGAAGTATATCATGGACTTGATCTTCAGATGCTGATCTATTTACTTGCCGTAACATCAGCGGAAAGTTCGCTTGGCAGTGATCTGCTGCCGGCAGGAATAATGTATTCACACCTTAAAAGTGTTAAACCGGATCTGAGTCCTTTTGAAGTGGAAATGATGGAAAAAGACGGCATTCTTGAGGAAAAACTTCGTCTTGTACGTGCCGGTAATTACAAGCCGGATGGTGTTATGTGCGGCGATGAAATATCTGCTGCGCTGAATAATTCGGATAATGGCATATATACCGTCTTCAAAAGCGGCAAAGGCGAAAATTCCGGTAATGCACCTGTTTCTACCGAAGAAATAATTGCAATGGAAGAATTTGCTCTGCAAAAAGTTGTAAATATGGCCGAAAGACTAAAGGATGGCGATATCAAGGCTGATCCGATAAGAACTTTCGGGAAACATAATTATGAAAAAATACCCTGTACATATTGCGATTTCCGCCCTATGTGCAAAAATGCATCACCTCTTGAACCTCGTACTGCATGGTCGGAAGACAGTAAGCTTTTTGACAATGCTATTTCCGAAATGATCGAGTCGGGATCCTAATAAAATCAAAAGAACAAGGCTGCCATAAACAGGCAGCCTTGATTTTTACCGGTCTGAATTTTCTGCGTTCTTGTATGCCATATCGTATAGTTCTTCCTGGGCACATAGATTATCGGCGCCTTCACGAAGTCTTTTATAATTTCCGTCCGGCAGCATCAGTCTTGCGGCAGAGGTATCCTGAAGCATAAGATCGAATATATTTATTATTCGTTCTTTGAGTTCTTCTGATCTGATAGGTGCAGCGACTTCAACTCGTTTAAGAGTATTTCTGGTCATCATATCTGCGGATGATATAAAAACACTTGAGTCTTCATTCTTTCCGAAAATATATATCCTTGAGTGTTCGAGAAGTCTGCCGACTATACTTATTATTCTGATATTTTCAGTCATTCCGGGTATGCCGGGTTTTAGGCAGCATATTCCTCTTACGATCATTTCTGTTTTTACACCGGACTGTGAAGCTTCGATAAGCTTTTCCATGATCTTTCTGTCTGTGAGTGAATTGAGTTTGAGTCCGATATATGCTTGTTTGCCGTTTCTGGCTTTGGCGATTTCTCCGTCAATGAGATCGATCATTTTATTTTGCAGACAGTTTGGTGCGATCATAAAATGATTTGTTTCTGTTACTGTTTCACCGATAAGAAGATGTCTGAATACGTCGCTTATCTCGATTCCGAGTTCTTTATCAGCTGTCATCAGAGAGAGATCTGTATAGAAACGTGAAGTGGTCTCATTATAGTTCCCGGTGCCTATCTGTGTTATATATGTGATCTTTTTTCCTGACTTACGGGTTATAAGACAGATCTTAGAATGTACTTTAAGACCGTCTATACCGTATACTACACGACATCCGGCCTGTTCAAGCCGTTTTGACCAGTTTATATTGTTCTCCTCGTCAAATCTTGCTTTCAATTCAACAAGCACA
>CADBTD010000309.1 GCA_902797535.1 uncultured Ruminococcus sp.
AAAAACTGGTATGAAGAATAAGGGGCATATGTGATGGATAAAGAAAACGGCAGCTATAAAATGCTGACGGTCATCGCCTTTATGTTTATAGGCGTGATAATGATAATGCTCATACTCGGCTCGGGAATAAGAAACCGCCGCGCCGACAGCAGATGCTCGGCCACCTGCATGGGCTATGTGACCAAAGTCACTGAGATATCGGTTAGCTTGGGCGGCATCGAACGCACCGCTTACCATACTAATGTCGGATTTGACGTTGACGGCACACAGTACGAACTCAGCGTAAACGCCAGCAGAGAATATCGTATCGGCGCTGAATTAGAGGTACACTATGACCCCTCAGACCCCGATATAAATTACGTTGTGTCAGCACCTATGCGCCATTTCTACGGGTATGTCATAGTTCTTGTTATGATCTTTGCCATGTTCGGAATTCTGCTGTTTCGCTGGAAAGATGACTGACCGCCCTCATACATCAGCAAATATCCAAAATTTCAGGCGCCGCATTTGCGGTGCTTTTTTTTATCCCGCCTATTGACAAATATTCCATTATGTGTTATAATCTATTTAGAAATTTTTCTAAATAGTTCAAAAACGGAGGCGGCAGAAATGCTTACAACAGAACACCTTACTAAACACTATAAGGGTACGGAAAAGGGCATAACAGATATCTCCCTTACCGTCGGCAGCGGCGAGATATGCGCTTTTATCGGTCATAACGGCGCAGGCAAGACCACACTTCTCAAATGTATATCGGGCATACACGGCTATGACTCGGGCAAAGTTACGGTAAACGGCATAGATATGGCGTCAGACCCTATAGGCTGTAAAAGGTCCATTGCCTATATCCCCGATGACCCTCAGCTTTATGAGTACCTTACGGGTATACAGTATCTTGACTTTATCGCAGATATCTTCGGCGTTTCCTCTGCGGACAGAAGCCTGCGCGTCAGGGAATACGCCGATGCCTTTGAGCTTACACCATCGCTCGGTGACCTTATTTCCGGCTACTCACACGGCATGAAACAAAAGCTCGCTGTTATCTCGGCTCTTATCCATGAGCCTCAGCTTCTCATACTTGATGAGCCTTTCGTGGGTCTTGACCCGAAGGCGGCATCTGTGCTGAAAAAACTAATGCGCTCGGTGGCTGAAAGGGGCGGCGCAGTGTTTTTCTCCACCCATGTGCTCGAAGTGGCAGAAAAACTCTGTGATAAAGTAGCTATGATAAAGCAGGGAAGACTTCTTGCAAGCGGCAGTATGAGCGATATACTGGGCGGCGGCTCCCTTGAAGATGTGTTTATGGAGGCTCTTGATGATAAAACAGATGATAACGCTCACTAAAACTGAGCTTAAAAGCCTTTACGGCATAAATATTCTCCGCCATACAAGTGACCCGTCTCTGAAAAGCAGGGGACGTATGCTTGCTGTAAATGCAGGTGCGCTCATATTATTCGCCTGCCTGTATATAGGCGCACAGACAGCCGCCATGATAAAATTCGGCGCCGCTGAGGCTGTGCCCGTTATGTTTACTGCGGTGATATCCCTGCTGATATTCTTCCTCAGCGCATTCAAGGCCGGAAACATCATCTTCCGCAGCAGCGACAAGGATATAATTTCTGCTCTGCCTGTTGCCCCTCTTTCGGTGGTCGTCAGCAGGTACATCAGACTTTACGCCGAATGTGCTGTGCTTTCAGCGGCGGCAAATATCACATGGTTCATCATCTACTCCGCAAATGAGGGCGTGACGGCTTCGGGACTGCTCTCTGCATTTGCTTCGGTGCTGTTTCTTCCGCTGATACCTCTTTCACTTGCCTCGGCATTCGGTACTGTCATCACAGGTATATCCTCAAGAATAAAGCGCCGCGGCCTTGCCGAGGCTCTGCTTACTCTGGCATTTGCCATTGCCGCTATGCTGGCATTGTCCGGTCTCGGCTTTAAGGCAGAAAGCCTTTCCGTAGATGAGATATCCGCCCTCTTTGAAACTGTGTCGGAAAAGATCACACAGCTTCTTCCACTGCTGAAACTTCTCTGCGGTGGCTTTGCGGGCGGCAGCATTGCGGGAACTCTCGCCTTTGTACTGATATCTGTTGCGGCAGCTGCGCTTACCTCTCTGCTTGCATCAGCATTCTTCACACAGATAGTCACAGCCGCTAACGGCAGCAGCGCAGATAATGACTACCGCCTTGAACAGCTGAAAAGCACCTCTGCGGAAAACGCCCTTTTCAGACGCGAGATACGCCGCTACCTTTCATCGGGCACTTATATCTCAAATACCATTATAGGACTTGTGATGATGGTGATTCTCTCCGGTGCGGCAGGTGCGGCAGATTTCGGCAAAATTACCGCACAGATACCCGTCAGAATAAATATAACAGGTGCTCTGCCGTTTTTTATCGGCATAATGATGACAGGCCCCTCGCCCGTTAGCATCTCCCTTGAGGGTAAAAACTGGTGGATAATCAAATCCCTCCCCGTTACTTCAAGACAGATCCTTGACGCTAAGCTGAGATTCGACCTCGCCTTAAAAGCACCCTTCTATGCGGTTTCGGAACTCGTTATGCTGTTTACCGTAAAAGCAGGCGTCTGCGACAGACTGTGGCTGATAGCCGTACCTGCCGTGATGGGTGTATTCTCCGGCATCTTCGGACTCGCCGCAAATCTTAAATTTCCTAAACTTACCTGGGATACCGAAGTCTCCGTGGTAAAACAGAGCGCTTCTTCGGGCATCGGAATGCTTGTGCCTATGCTTTCGGGCATTGTTCTTGGCAGTGTGTCACTCTTCATCCCCGAAAGATACACTCCGCTGTCAACACCGCTGATGCTAATGTTAATGCTGCTTATCACCGCTGCATTATACAGATCGAACATAAGACACGATATGCGCGATCTTTCCTGAAATATTTCCCCGGAAATCAAAAAGGACTGCTGTATATAACACACAGCAGTCCTTATTTTTGTACATTTATTCTTCGCGGAGCGACTCGTAAAACGAATAGTCAACATATCCGTGCATATCTTCGAGAGCGCCGTCGGAAAGTTCCTTTATCATCAGACAGTCGGGGTGGGGGAGATGCAGTCCGCTGCCTGCTTCTATGCCATGCCTGTAGCTTGGCTCAAATCCCCTGGGAACATAGTTTTTCGGGTCGCCCTCAACAAGCACCGCACGAAATCCCATTTCCGCAGCTTTCTTAAAGCCGTACTCTATCATCTGCTTCGATATCCCCTGACGCTGAAGGTCTGTTCTTACAGCACAGGGCGTGAGTATCAGCAGACTGTCCTCATACCGCCCCTCAATGTGAAAGCGCGAGAACATCACATAGCCTGTCACTTCGTCATTCTCATTTACCATGACCAGGTCAAGCTCGGGAATGTAGTACTTTTTGGAACGTATCTCCTGCACAAGACCCTTTACGGTCCTGCCTTCCTCGGGACTGTCCCATTTGGAAAATACCGTTTCCACTAACTTCAGCGAAGCGTCAAGATACCCCTCCGCCGCAGTCTTTATTATCCTATCCATGATATGCTGCTCCTAATTGCATATAATAAAAAGTGCCATAAAACGTACGTGCGACAAAGCACTTACCAGATGCGGTAATTTCCGCTGAGTGCAAGAAATGCGAACAGGTACAGACAGTTGTCGTAATAACGCCTGTCACCCTTTCTTAAAGGCTCGTTCCAGAATCTGAGTACCCACTCTGCGGCGAGCTTCTTAACGGGATCGGTGCTGTCAGCAGAAAGGGGACCATCGACCGCCAGTGCGCCCTGCGCAGTAGTCGCAAGTATGCCTATCGGGTGGAGCGCAGGCTTGTCAAGGCGTGTGCCGTCTATTTCGTATGTAACATAGGGATCGTCCTTGTTCACAACACCCAGTGTGTACTGTAAACGCTCGCAGGCGATGCGCTGTCCACTGTCCTTTCCGAACCACTCCCAGTCAAGACCTATGTTCGCAGCAGTGCGGTATGCGTCGCTGTAGAACCAGTCGTGACGCTCCTTTGACCAGGGCATGGGCTTTGAATAGGGCGAGCCGTCAAATTCCGCATACTCAGCGTTCATGCCCGTAACGGGATGACAAGCCTTTGCAAGATACTCGCGGCTTGCCTTTGCAGCCTCGGCAAAGAACTCTCTGTCCTCTTCATATGCCCACTGCGCAAATAATTCATAGAAATGCGGCAGATGATATGACGGGTCGGTAAAAGGCGAGCCGGGTACAAAGAGTATCTGATGATTGTCGCTGTTGAACATGGGTGCGCCCTCTCTGCCACCGCTGCCCTTGTGTATCATGGCGCTGAGTATGTCCCTGGCGTGCTTTGAATACTCGAATATGCCCTCTCCGTCACCCCAGCGGTGCGAAGCAAAAAGAAGCGCCATAGCAAAGAATTCCTCGCCGTCGGGCGCAGGGCCGTATGCGTTCTTCTTTCCGTCGGTAGCACATGACCAAGCAAAATAATCTTTGGTGGGACCGTCTGTGAGGAACATATATGTCCTCGCCCACTTCCATATGCGGTCGAACTCCTCTTTCATGTCAAGCTGTACACACATCATCATGCCGTATGACATACCCTCGGTGCGTGCATCGTGATTTCCCGTATCTTCAAGATATCCCATGTCCTCTCCCGAGGTGTGATATATTCTGTCCTCCCCGTAGAAGAACTCATTTACTATCTCTTTAAGACGAGCCGATATCTCCTCATCGGTCTTTCCCAGCTCGGCAAAAATATTGCGGTAATTCTGCTTATCCATGTCGGTACCCTCCCGAAAAAAACAATTTTAATATCACTATTTTATCATGTCCTTTGACAAAATACTATACTTTTCCTGCGCAATTATGGTCATTTATTGCTGATTTGACATATATCGGCATAAAAATACTCCCGCACTGTATCTTTTACAGTGCAGGAGCATATGTCACTTTTCAGCTTCGCCGAATTAACGGGTCAGTGTCAGCTTTTTATAAGCCTGCCGAATTCCAGCGCCTTTGATATGTCGCCGTCTATCTTCAGCTTTCCTGTCATGAAAGCCAGCTTCGGGTCGAGCGTGCCGTCCATCAGCCTGAGAAAATTATCGGAAGATATGCGGAAGCGGCAGCTGCGGTCATTGTACTCATATGGCTCTACCGAAACATTTCCGTTCTTTATCTCAACATAGAATGTTCCGCCGTTCTTGCCCTCAAGGTCTATCTGCACCGCAAGAAAATCCACATTCGATGTGTCTGCCTTTCTTGACCTTACTTTTTCAAGTATCTGCTCAAATGTCATTTTAGTTACCTCTTTTCTATATCGGGCGGTGTTATCCGCCAGTAATATCGTCTTTTTGATTCGGGAAAATCCTCCATCACTCCGTGCTCGGGGTCGTAGAATATCCCCTCGCAGTAAAGCGACCAGTGCCAGCAGCGCGGGGTCTCAAGGCTCAGCACGCATACTTCGGGAAGCTCGCTCTTTCTGTTTACAGCCGTTCTCTCGTCCGAGACCGTAAAGCCTCTCTCCCTCAGAAAACTCTTCATTTCCGCTAAGTTCGTCTCACGGTCATTTCCGAGCAGCCTGCATACCTCTCCGCAGCCGATGCCCGTAAGCATTGCAAGCACTGCCTGCCCGCACTGTAAGTCCGTAGGCTCGTGTATGTACTCTATTGTCATGATATCTCCTTTCGGAATATCAGATGATGAAAATATGCCGCCTGCATATACACGGGCATCTCCGATACCCTCATCTCCAGAGCCAGCATATCTCTGTACCACTCATCGGTGTATTTTATGTCGTTGTTCTGCGACAGCCCGAAAAAACTCCGTATGCCGTATGTCTTTTCAAGCCTCATCCCGCTTGCCGCCATCTGCTCCGACAGATCATCGTCACTGTAGATGCTCCGCTTCCCGAAACTGTTGGCATAGCTGTCTTTTCCGTCCAGCAGCGCCAGCGCCGTTTTCGGGTCGTCACCTGACACTGCTGCACCGAATACCCGCCCCGCAAGATTGTGCTTTACTATCGAAACGGAGCCGCCCTTTTTTACAACACGGCAGAACTCTTTCAGTATCTCGCTCTTTTCGGGTATGTAGTCAAGCACGTTGTGGCATATCACCATGTCAAAACTGCTGTCTGAAAATTCGTACAGTTTTTCTGTACCGCCTTCGATGAGCCTGTACCTGCCGCCCACTCTCAGTGAACGCATCTCTTCGCTTGGTTCAAGCGCCGTTACATCATTATTCTCGGCAAGGTGCGCCGCAGTTATGCAGAACCCCGCACCAACATCGAGTATCTTCATCGGTCTGTCGGATGCGGGCAGCTGCGAAAACAGCAGGTCATAAAACATCCTGCCCCAGGGTTCGCCTACAGTCCTGCGGTACTGTTGTACAGGAGTGACGGGTCCCGCACTGCTTTGAGTTACACTCATTTTATCCTGCATCACAGGTCATAAGTCCCTGTGATGGAACTGTCTTCTCTTTTCTGCATAGTCAGCGACTATGTTGCCGTTTCCTATCAGCTTGTACTTGTATGTCACAAGGCCGTCAAGTCCCACAGGACCTCTTGCGTGTATCTTGCCTGTGCTCACACCTACCTCTGCACCGAATCCGTATCTGAATCCGTCCGCAAAGCGTGTCGAGCAGTTGCGGTATACGCCTGCCGAATCCACCATCTGCATGAATCTCTCGGCAGCAGCATCGTCTGTGGTGATTATGCAGTCTGTGTGATGCGAACCGTACTTGTTTATGTGCGCTATAGCCTCGTCAACACCGCTGACCAGCTTCACCGAAGCCTTCAGGTCAAGATATTCTATAAACTCACTCTCGTCAATGGTCACTCCGCCGATGATGTCGGTCACTTCCTTTGTGCCCCTCAGCTCAACATTCGCCTTGTCAGCGGCCGCCTTCAGCTTTGGCAGGAATTCTTCCGCTATCTCCCTGTCTATGAGAAGCGTCTCCACTGCGTTGCAGACAGCAGTGTACTGCGTCTTGGCATCGATTATCACCTTGAGAGCCATTTCGGTGTCGTGCGCCTTGTTTACATATATATGGCATATCCCGTCAGCATGACCCATTACGGGTATCTTGGTGTTGTCCATGATGTACTTCACGAATTTGTTTGACCCTCTCGGTATCAGCAGATCAACTTCCTCGTGACAGTCGAGAAGCTCGTCTATCTCGTTGTGCTGCTCAGCCTGTAAAAGTATGTTTTCGGGCAGTCCCGACTTTACGGCAGCATCATATATCACCCCGAAAAGCACGCGGTTCGTGTTGGCAGTTTCTTTTCCGCCCTTGAGTATCGCGCAGTTTCCGCTCTTTATGCAAAGCGAGGATATCTGCACAAGTGCGTCAGGCCTTGCCTCGAATATAACGCCTATGACACCGATAGGACAGGTCACACGGTAAAGCGTCAGGTCACTGTCAAGCTCCCTTGAAAGCATGGTCCTGCCGATAGGGTCAGCCAGTGAGGTTAGCTGCTCGATGCCTGCGGTCACGTCCTCTAACTTGTGCTCGTCGAATTTCAGACGCTTTTTCACAGCGGGGGCAACACCGTTCTTTTCGGCATTGTCAAGATCCTGCCTGTTTGCCTCGAATATCCTGTCCGCATTCTCACGCAGCGCCGCCGCAATGGCTGTCAGCGCCTTGTTTCTCTGCTCGTTCGTCGATGCCGCCAGAAAGGGTGCGGCTGTCTTCAGTTTCTTTACTTCTTCCTTGATGTTCATTCTGACACCTCATTTTATATCAAAGTTTTTTCATCATATAGATAACGTCGTCCATAGGATTGTGATAATAGGGCTCACATTCCTTAAAGCCCTTCTTTTTGTAAAGCGCTACAGCGGCTTTCAGCGGCACTATCGTGTCAAGCACCATCTCGCTGTAGCCTGCCTCCGCAGCGTGAGCGGTTATCTCGTCGACCAGCTTGTCCCCGAGATGCATACTTCTTGCTTCGGAACGTACATAAAGCCTTTTCATCTCACACCTTTTATCGCTGTGACGGTGATAAGCCACCATTCCCGGCACTCTGCCGTTCTCGACAGCGGCAAGAAGCTCGCCTTCGGGTGCGGTGTACTTTGCCGCAATGTCCGAAAGCTCACCGTCTATATCCTGAAATGTAAGGTCACGCCCGAGCCTTGCTGTGTATTCAAGTATAAGCTCCTTTATCTGCGGAATGTACGTTTTTCCGTCAACGATCTGCATGGTTTTTCTTCCTTTCACGCCTTCTTTTAAACATATAAGTATATTATATCATATATTTCAGCAAAAGTAAAGACACCGTGCATATTTTATCTTTTTGCGGATTTTATCATACCCCTTGCATTATTCCGCCTTTTGTGCTATAATATAGAACGGCGAACTGTACGCCCGCTTCAGGGCGTGATACTATAAGCAAAGGAATTGATAAAATGGATAATAAGGCACTTGCGGATCTTCTTTTCCCCGACAGTACACTTACCGCAGAGGATATGGAGAAGCGCTACCCCGAAAGAGACCTGCCCGAGGGTGCGGCTGTTACCCGAATAGGCCCCAGCCCTACAGGCTTCGTACACTTAGGAAACCTCTATAACGCTGTTATAGCCGAGCGTATCGCACATCAGTCGGGCGGTGTTTTCTACCTCCGTATCGAGGATACCGACAATAAGCGTGAGGTCGAGGGCGCAGTCGAAGCCCTTATAAGCGCTATGGATTACTTCGGAGTACACTTCGATGAGGGCGCTTCCGCAGACGGCGGCGACAACGGAAACTACGGCCCCTATACCCAGAGCAAGCGCCGTGAGATATACCACGTTTTCGCAAAACAGCTCGTTGAACAGGGCAAGGCTTACCCATGCTTCCTTACCGCCGAGGAGATAAACGCTATCCGTGAGGAACAGACTGCCGCTAAGGCTGACCCCGGTATATACGGCAAATACGCCGAGGCAAACCGCTCGCTGACTCTTGACGAGATAAAGGCGAATATAGCCGCAGGCAAGCCCTGGGTGCTCCGCTATAAGGCTGAGATGACCGATGAGCGCATCACCGTTGAAGACGCTATAAGAGGAAAGATAGATATGCCCCGCAACTTTATGGACTTCGTTATCTTAAAGAGCGACGGCATACCTACATATCATTTTGCACACGTCGTTGATGACCACCTTATGCGCTCTACCCACGTTATCAGAGGTGAAGACTGGCTGCCGTCACTTCCCATGCACGTTGAGCTTTTTAACGTCATGGGCTGGAAACAGCCTGTCTACTGCCATACCGCCAACCTTATGAAGATAGATGACGGCGGAAAGCGCAAGCTCTCCAAACGCAAGGACCCAGAGCTTGCTCTGTCCTACTACCAGCAGGAGGGCATCTCCCGTGACGTTGTGTGGGAATTCCTGCTCACCGTCCTTAACTCCAACTATGAGGAATGGCGCCTTGCAAACCCCGATACCCCTTACCTCGATTTCCCCTACAGCATAGCAAAGATGTCCCACTCGGGCGCTCTTTTCGATATGGATAAACTCCGCGATATCGCTAAGGAAACTATATGCCGCATGGACGCAAAGACCGTCTATGACAACTGGCTCGGCTGGTGTGAGATGTATAACGAACAGTTCGCATCACTTCTTAAAAAATACCCCGAGCGCACCCTTGCAGCTCTTAATGTCGGCAAGTCGGGCAAAAAGCCCCGCAAGGATATCGAAACATGGAAGCAGGCCTGCGATTTCATGAGCTTCTATTATGATGAGACTTTCACTCTTCAGGATGATATGAACGAACAGGCTTCCCCCGAGATACAGAAGCAGTTCTTTGCAAAGTATCTTGAAAGCTATGACCACGCAGACGATCCTTCAGCATGGTTCGATAAGGTCAAGGCTATCACCGAAGAACTCGGTTTCGCAGTCAAGCCAAAGGACTATAAGAAAGACCCCGACTCATATAAGGGCAGCATAGTCCATATCACCAATATGCTCAGAATAGCCCTCACCGGCAGAGCTAATGCTCCCGATATTCACGAGGTCAGCCACGTTCTCGGTGAGGATATCGTAAGAGCACGCCTCTCAAAGTGGGCATAAGATAAATTCAGATTAACGGAGGGACAGTTATGGCAAATGAAAAGACCGTTGACTTTGCGGCGCTGACAAAACAGCTCGCCGCACTCACAGGCAAGACCTCTCCCGACGGCGGGCTCGATATGAAGGCAGTCGCCGATATTGCGAAAAAACTTGACGTCAAGCCCGAAAAACTTGCTGAGCTTCTCCCGGCTCTTATAAAGAATTCGGGCGGCAAGCTCGAGGGCGCGGCTCTCTGCAAGGCACTTAACGCCGGAGGCCTCGCAAGCATAGCGATACCCGCCGCTGTTGTCAAGGCAGTCTATGACGGCTAGAAAAAAGCCGCCGCAAAGATCGACGCCGAAACAGCAAAGATAGATGAGACCGCCGACAGCAAGTCATGGCAGTCAGGCAGCTCTGCCGAGATAGCCGCCGCAGCGGAAAAAGCGTCGGAATACGCTAAGACCAATACCTCCGATAAGGCCTCCCTTGAAGAATACCTCGCCTTTGCACAAAAGGCAAGACAGGCGGCGATAGACCGCAAGGAAGCTCTGCTGAAAGCAGGCACCGACAAGTACTCAGACCCCGTAGCCGAAATGAACGCCGCTATGCTCAGAGCATCTCAGGCGGCAAGGGCTATCGAGGAAAAGCTTGCGGCATTAAAGTAAGAAATAATGATCAGGAAAGAAAGTGAAATAATGGGAAAAAACAAAGACGGCAATAAAGTGCCTTTTGAGATACCCCGCCCCGAATTCCCGAAAAGGGCAGTAGTCACAGGCGGTATGCCCTACGGAAATAAGGAACTCCATTTCGGCCATGTGGGCGGAATGTTCGTGTTTGCAGATACTTATGCACGTTTTCTCCGTGACCGCATAGGCAGTGAAAACGTAATATTCGTCGGCGGTACAGACTGCTACGGTTCGCCTATCGCCGAGGGCTGGAGACAGAAGGTCGCAAAGGGCGAGTTTGAGGGAACCCTTGAACAGTTCGTACAGCGCAACCACGACAAACAGCAGGAGACCCTCGACAAATACGGTATAGCACCGAACCTCTTCGCTGCTTCCGGTCTCGGCAGGTCTAAGGAGATACACGCCGAGTTCACCGACAGATTCATCTCCTCCCTCTACGAAAAGGGTCAGCTCGAAAAGATAACTACCATGCAGTTCTTTGACGAAAAAGCAAACTGCTTCCTGAACGGCAGACAGGTCATAGGCAAGTGTCCCGTTGAGGGCTGTACCTCGGAAAAGGGCTACGCCGATGAATGCGATATGGGTCATCAGTATATGCCCGAAAACCTCATCGACCCGGTTTCCACCCTCACAGGTGAAAAGCCTTCCATGCGCCCCGTCACCAACTGGTATTTCAAGCTCCGTGACTATGAGCCTCAGCTGAAAAACTGGATAGAATCCCTTAAAAAGCGCAAGGATATCCGCCCCGTAGTGTGGAAGACCATCGAGGAATTTTTAAAGCCTCCTGTTATCTACATCAAGCGTGATTTTGAGGATAAGTACCTCGCAGTCAAGGATAAACTGCCTGCTCATGAGTACTTCCCCGAAGAGAAGAAGCCTTCCTTCACCATACAGTTCACCACCCTTGACGACAGCGATAACGCGAGCCGTATCCTATCGGAAAACGGCATACGCTACCGCACAGGCAAGACACTCGTGCCTTTCAGACTTACAGGCAATATCGAATGGGGCGTTCCCGCACCCGTTATGGACGGCGTTGAAGGCCTTACCGTGTGGGTGTGGCCCGAATCTCTCTGGGCACCTATATCCTTCACTCAGACCTACTTGGAAAAAGAGGGCAGAGACCCCGCCGAATGGAAGGATTACTGGTGCAGCAAGGAATCTCAGGTATATCAGTTCATAGGTCAGGATAATATCTATTTCTACGGCATCGCCGAGCCCGCTATGTGGATAGCTCAGCAGGCGGCCGCCGAAAAGACTGCCGATGCTCCCGAGGGCGAGCTTCAGCTTCCCGTGATAATCGCAAATCACCACATACTCTTCCTGGATAAAAAGGCTTCCAGCTCGGGTGCCGTAAAGCCTCCTATGGCTGAGGACCTGCTGTCCCACTATACCCCCGAACAGCTTCGTATGCACTGGCTCGGTCTTGGTCTTGGTCAGCGCTCTGTCAGCTTTATGCCAAAGCCGTATAACCCCGAGGCTAAGGAGGAAGACGCAGACCCCGTTGTAAAGGACGGCCTGCTCCTCTCAAATGTCTATAACCGCATCGTAAGAACGGCTTTCTATACCACACAGAAACACTTTGACGGTATTTTGCCCGACTGCACGGCGAGCGAACAGATACTCGCCGACGCAAAGAAGGCGATACTCGACTATGAGCGTCATATGTCAAAGTTCGCTTTCCATCAGTGTACCTATGTGCTTGACAGCTATATAAGAAACGGCTCCAAGTACATGGCAAAGGTGCTCAAGGACGAAAATCAGCCCGCCGAGGATATGAAACAGGCGCTCGCAGATGTCTTCCATATAGTTAAGACAGCCGCCGTACTGCTTCACCCGATGGCGCCCTTCGGTACGGAAAAAGTCCGTGAATACCTTGAAGTTGATGAGCGTATATGGAGCTGGGACAACATCTTCGAGCCGCTCACTTTCTTTACCGAAAGCGGCCATAAGCTCAGATTCCTGCCGCCCCGCACCGACTTCTTCACACGCCACGAAAGCCAGTTCAAAAAGGCCGAGGAAGAATAAAAATACACAGTCTGCTGTACTTTTTTGCGGCAGACTGTTTTCTTTTGCCATTGACAATAACTGTAAACCATGCTATAATCAAAACAGCGATCTCTTTAATGCAGAACTTTAGAGCAAAAATGTAATATTTCACGGCGTTTATCCGTCTGTATATACAAGAGGGCAGCCGGCCCCCGAGAAAGGAGGTTCTCTTATGAAGAAGACCAAAAAAACAGCGCTGACAGCGGCTATACTGCTTGCAGCGGCAAATATGACTTCCTGTGATTTTCCCTGGAGTGCCGATAAAAATGAGGAAAAGACAGTTTACGGTCCCCCCGATTCCGTTGAGGTAAAGGACTCGTCCGATGCCGACAGCAATGCGCTGTCCGAATTTGACCCTGCATCAGAGATGCCGCAGCTTGAATACGGTCCCCCCGATATGTTTTCAGACAGCGATGATTTTGATGCCTCTTCGGAAGACCCGCAGGATGTCTACGGACCGCCCGTTGACAGCTATGACCCCGAAGGTGACGACGTTCAGACAGAGTACGGCGCTCCCGAATTTTTGGAAAGCGACGGTGACAGCTGATGCTTGACGTCAGAACAAAACACGCCAATATGGAAAAGCTGGCTGAGTACCGCAAGGGACTTTTCAGGCAGCCGCAGCTGAGAAATCTGTTCTTCGAGCTGACCGAGCGCTGTAACGAACGCTGCCTTCACTGCGGAAGCAGCTGCGGTGATGTGCAGTGCAGCGAACTTCCGCCCGAGGTATGGCACCGCGTCATGGACGAGGTAAAGCAGGATCTGGGCACCGATCATAAAATGATATGCGTCACAGGCGGCGAGCCGCTTCTGCGCACCGATTTCTTTGAGATAATGGACTACGCAAGACAGCTCGGATTCAGCTGGGGAATGACCTCAAACGGCACTCTTATCACCCCCGATACCGCCAAAATGCTGAAAAAAGCAGGTATGCGCACTATTTCCGTCAGCATTGACGGGCTTGCAGACACCCATGACGCTTTCCGCCGCACAAAAGGCGGCTGGGAACGTGCTATGCAGGGCGTTCAGAACCTTATAGATGAGGGCGGCTTCAAGGAGATACAGATAACCACAGTGGTCACTCATCAGAACATAAATGAACTTGATAAACTGTACAAAATTATGGACAAAATGGATATCGACTCCTGGCGCATAATCAATATCGAGCCTATGGGACGTGCAAAACAGCACCCCGAGCTTTTGCTCACAGATGACGATTACCGCTATATGTTTGAATATATCCGCAATATGCGCATGAACGGTGAGCCTGTGTGCTACGGGTGCAGTCACTATCTCGGCGACGAGTATGAACGTGAGGTGCGAGACTGGTATTTCCTTTGTACAGCGGGCATCTACACGGCTTCGATAACCGCAGACGGCGATATCATTGCCTGTCTTGACATTGAGCGAAGGCCTGAATTTGTGCAGGGAAATGTGCTTCACGACCGTTTTACCGACGTATGGAAGAATAAATTCGGCATTTTTCGCCGTGATCTTGCCGACACGAATGAAAAATGCTCTGTCTGTCCCGACAAGGATCGCTGTCACGGCGACTCCTATCACAGCTGGGATTTTGACAATAATCAACCTTTGCTGTGCCTTAAAGATATCCTGGCTCAGTAAGGGGTCCGAACATATGTTCGATTTTTGCGACTTTGCAAAGTGAAAATTGATCCGTGTTTTTTCATTTTTTACCCCTGTTTTTTGAAAAATCGGGGGGTCAAAATTGAACTTTTCAGGGTCAAAATTCAGAATGTTCCACGTGGAACAAGTTTCTATTTTATTAACAGGAAAAATTATATTTGTTAATATTCTTATAGAACTGTCGGTCATAGGCAGTTCTTTTTTTCTGAGACTTGCCGCCGTTACGCTTGACAGGGTGGGCATGATATAGTATAATTTTAAGGAAAGGCGGCGAAAACAGTGCAGACAGTTAGTTTCAAAGCAGGCGGAAAGACCGCCGAACTGTATTTTTCCGGCAGCGACAGCAGGCTCATAGTGCTCAATACATTTGAGCAGGAGGGCGGCAGGATCGCGCAAATGCTTGAAAATACAGGGAAAAGTGCGGCTCTGCTGGCGGTGAGCGGCCTTGACTGGAACTGCGATATGAGCCCCCGGAAATGCGGCGCTCTGTACAAAAATGACGAGCCTTTTTCCGGCGGCGCAGACAGCTATCTTGAACTGCTGACGGGTGAGATACTGCCCCGGGCAGAGGAGATATTGCAGGGAAAAAGCGCAGTGACAGGCATTGCGGGGTACTCGCTGGCGGGACTTTTCGCGCTGTATGCGCTTTACAGATGCGACGTTTTCGACAGGGCAGCGAGCGTTTCGGGATCGTTATGGTTTCCCGGATTCAGGGAGTTCGCACAGCAGAACGAAATGCGAAAAAAGCCTGTAAAATTGTACCTTTCGGTGGGTGACAGGGAAGCAAAGACCCGAAACAGGCTGCTCTCCTCGGTGCAGGAGAATACCGAGGCTTTAGCCGAACACTGGCGCAGAAAAGGCATTGACGTGACCTTTGAGCTTAATGAGGGAAACCATTTCAAGGATGCGCAGTTACGCACTTTTAAGGGCATAACGGCTCTTCTGTGAGGACTCGGGGAGGTAAGGATCTTTGGCAGAGATAAGACGCAGGATACGTTTTTACGGCATTGTTCAGGGCGTGGGATTTCGGTATGTGACCTATCACACAGCGAACAGATACGGTGTCACAGGCTGGGTGAGAAACTGCTTTGACGGGTCTGTAGAGGCTGAATTTCAAGGCTCCGAGCGAGATATCGACGCTGTTATAGCCGATATCGGCGGGTCACGGTACATACAGATAGACCGTATGGACGCAAAGGATATACCCACGGCTGACGACGGATATTTCGAGATAAGAGATTAGGATACAGAGGTGTGAAAGGCATGAATATACAGATATTCGGTACTAAAAAGAGTCAGGACACAAAGAAGGCCGAAAGGTTTTTCAAGGAGAGAGGGATAAAATTCCAGTCGGTGGACCTGGCTGCAAAGGGACTCAGCAAGCGTGAACTCGAGTCGGTGATAAGGGCGGCAGGTTCACTTGAGGCTGTGCTTGACGAGAAAACAAAGGAGCAGGACGCTTATCTGCTGATAAAGTACCTTGATGACGGTGCAAAGTTTGAAAAGCTGCTGGAAAATCCCCTTGTTTTAAAGCAGCCCATAGTAAGGAACGGTCAGCAGGCAACTGTGGGATATCAGCCCGAGATATGGAAAAAATGGGAATAAAACAGGTGCAGCGCAGACGGTATAAGCAGTAAAAAAGCACGGAGCTGAATGGGAAAAGCTCCGTGCTTTTTGGTTATCGGGTATCAGTTTTCTTCGTCGTGGGTGTCGGTCTCATAAAGTTCCTTTTCCTTGGTAAGGAGGAAGCAAAGGTCATCGGGACCGAGACGGTCTTCGCCCACGTCAAGACGCCACATGAACAGCTTTTCGGGGTCAAAGGCAAATTCGTCGCCCTTCTTTATGCCGTTCTCTTCATATTCATCGCTGAGTACGATATATTTTCCGTCGGGGCGTACTTCAAGGAAGAGGTTGTCTTCGTATTCCTC
>CADBTD010000310.1 GCA_902797535.1 uncultured Ruminococcus sp.
ATATACATAAGGCTCTGTTCTGTGCAGGTCGGAGATATCCTCCAGATATGCAGGAGCTATCTTGCTGTAATATTCAAATGCCTGATCACCTCTGCCGATAGCAGCCTCAGCGCAGATTATCCATGCGTTGTTGTGGCAGAATATACCTGCGTTCTCCTTGTAGCCTGCGGGATAGGTGGATATCTCACCGTACTCCTTGTAGTATCTTGTGAATGCGGGATTGTTCAGCACAAGACCGTACTTGGAATCGAGGTACTTCTTTACCGAATCCATGGTCAGCTTGTCCTTGCCGTCTTCCTTGCCTAAGCCTGCCATTACAGCAAAGCCCTGGGGCTCGATGAAGATCTTGCCTTCCTCGCACTCGTGTGAGCCGACCTTCTTGCCGAAGTCATCGTAAGCACGGAGGAACCATTCGCCGTCAAAGCCGTATTCCATGGTGTTCTTGTTCATCTTTTCAATTTCAGCCTGAGCCTTTGCAGCCTCGTCATCAAGTCCCTTGTACTTGCAGAGTGCAACGTACTCAGGTCCGATGAATGCCATCATAGTTGCTACCATTACCGACTCAGCTACCTTACTGAACTTGTCAGCGCCGTACTTGGGGCTGGTGTAGGTCTGGAAGCTCTCACCCGGAGTGTCGGAGTGGCAGGAAAGGTTGAGGCAGTCGTTCCAGTCAGCACGCATAGCAAGCGGCAGACCGTGAGGTCCTACGTTCTCTGCAACGTGCCAGAAGCTCTTCTCAAGGTGGTGCATCATGCTCTTTGCCTGTGCGGGATCGTTGTCATAGGGCACCTGCTCGTCGAGTATGCTGTAGTCGCCTGTTTCCTTGATGTACTGTGCGGTGGAAAGTATCATCCACAGCGGATCGTCCGAGAAATCTCCGCCGATCTCGTTGTTGCCCTTCTTGGTAAGGGGCTGATACTGGTGATAGCAGCCGCCGTCGGGAAGCTGTGTAGCAGCAAGGTCGAGTATTCTCTCTCTTGCTCTCTCGGGGATCTGGTGAACGAATCCGAGCAGATCCTGGTTTGAATCACGGAAGCCCATTCCTCTGCCTATACCGCTCTCAAAGTAAGAAGCGGATCTTGACATATTGAATGTTACCATGCACTGGTACTGGTTCCAGATGTTTACCATTCTGTTGAGCTTTTCATCGCCTGTCTTTACGCTGTACTGCGAAAGCAGGCTGTTCCAGTAAGCCTTGAGCTCCTCGAGTGCCTTGTCAGCCTTTTCGGGTGTGCCCATCTTCTCTATCATAGCATAAGCCTTGGACTTGTTCATGCTGCCGTCAGCATTGAACTTCTCCTCGAACTTGTTCTCAACATAACCGAGCAGGAATACGAGCTCCTTCTTCTCGCCGGGGTGGAGCTTTATCTCCAGGCAGTGTGAAGCGATAGGCGACCAGCCGTCAGCGACCGAATTTGTGGGCTTGCCTGCAACTACAGCCTGAGGTGCTTCAAAGCCGTTGTAAAGGCCTATAAAGCTCTCTCTGTCGGTGTCGAATCCTGCGAGGTCAGCGTTTACGGTATAGAAAGCAAAGTGATCTCTGCGCTCCTTATACTCGGTCTTGTGGAATATGGTCGAGCCTTCTATCTCAACTTCGCCTGTATTGAAGTTTCTCTGGAAGTTGGTCGAGTCGTCCTGTGCGTTCCACAGACACCACTCAACAAAAGAGAACAGCTTGAAGTTCTTTGTTTCTGCGGAGGTGTTGGTGAGGACCATCTTCTGTACTTCGCCGTTGAAATCCTGGGGAACGAAGAATGTCACCTCAGCTTCGATGCCTGCGTTGGCACCCTTTATTACGGTGTATCCCATACCGTGACGGCAGGAATAGCTGTCAAGGTCTTCCTTTACGGGAGACCAGCCCGGAGACCATATCTTGCCGCCGTCATTTATGTAGAAATAGCGTCCGCCCATATCAACGGGTACGTTGTTGTAGCGGTATCTTGTGATACGGCGCAGTCTTGCGTCCTTGTAGAAATGGTAGCCTCCCGCTGTGTTGGAGATGAGCGAGAAAAACTCCTGTGTTCCGAGGTAGTTTATCCACGGATAGGGAGTCTTCGGGTTTGTGATGACATACTCCTTGTTCACGTCGTCAAAGTAGCCGAATTTCATGTTAATATCCACCTTTCGTAGTTTACACCGCCCTTTTGCGGGACGGCATCATATTATAAACTGCAAAACCTTTGCATTTTAATACCATTATTTGCGTCAGACATCGACTTCATATTCCTTGCCGTTATTTTCATATACTTTATAGTGCAGTGACGTTACGCTTCCTTCCGACACTGTTGCAATGAACTCAGCGCCGTTCGAGTATTTTTCAAGCTCCTGAGAAAGCTCAGAACCGTCACCGTTTCTGTATTCGCCGTCAGCAACAGTTTCACCCAAGAATGACTTCTGCATTATAAAGGCATTTCCCATGAGCTTCAGATAGTTAGCCGAAGCGTCTGCTGCCTTCTGAAAAGCGTTGTCCTCAGCCTCCTCAAGAGTATTGAATGTCGTGCTTTCCGTCTGACCGCCCCCCGCTTCGGGTGCGCCGGACTGATCAGACTGCTGCTGCTCTTCATCCTGAGCAGAGCTGCTTTCCGCTGTGCTTTCCGCCTCATTGCTGTCGGATTTGCTTTCAGCTGTCTTGCTGCTGTCAGACTTGCTTTCAGCAGAGCTGCTGTCGCTCTCCGACTCATCATCGGCCTTGCTTTCCTTTTCGCTTTCGGTCTTATCCTCAGCCGATACGCTTTCCGTCGTCTCAGCCTTCTTGGTGAACTCGCTTCTCTCCTCTTCTTTCTCTGCCTTTGCGCATGAAGCAAGCGCAAGACACAGCATTGCTGCAGCAGCCGCTGCTATGATCCTCATTTTCATTTCTGTTTTCCTCCTTACCCGAAATACATATTATTCATTCGGGTCTGTGTTTTTATTAGCACCCCGTTAAAAGCTTATCCACAAATAAAAATACAGGCTCTGCCGATGTATTTACACGGGCA
Organism: uncultured Ruminococcus sp.; assembly: GCA_902797535.1. GTDB lineage: Bacteria > Bacillota > Clostridia > Oscillospirales > Ruminococcaceae > YE71. Next base: position 2,979 of record CADBTD010000310.1, read on the forward strand.
GAGCCTGCAATATAACTACACCGTCAGTTTTCTGATGCTCAGATATCAGATTCGTAGTCCACACCGCTTGAGGTATGTACGGTAACGTGTACACTGGTAACGTTATCGCTCTCAACGGTGATCTTGAATTCTGCACCCTTTGCGTTCTTTTCAAGCTCTCTTGTGAGCTCAGAACCGTCGCCGCTGCGGTAAGTTCCGTCGGGAATGGACTTACCTGCTATATTCTGCTGGAGAACATAAGATTCAGCCATCGACTTTATAAACTCTGCCTGTTCATCGCAGGCCTTCTGTAAAGCCTCTTCAGAGGAAAGATCCTTAGGATCCTTGCTTTCCTTTTCAGAGGAATTCTCATCACTTTCATCGGAAACATAGTTTCCTGCAGCGCCCTTTTCTTCCTTTGCTGCGTCTACCACTGTCTCACTCTTTGCAGCAGTGCTGTTTTCATCTTCTTTTTCTGCCGAGCTGCCGCAAGCGGACATAGCAAGGCACATTACAGCTGCAAGAACAGCAGCCATAAGCTTTGTCTTCATCTTCATTTTCCTCCCTGATTTTTCCTTTTCCTTTTTTCGGCCCATACGCACGCCCTGTGCATTCCCTCGGGCCCGGCTGTTATCGGTTTCCCTATTTCCGAAAACTGCCGCTATATCTTACGGATATTTTGCAGTCAAGCCGTCTGCGGTGTATTCAGCCGACTCTACCCCATTTTCTCCGACATAGATAACATACTTTCCGCCGGGCACATATTCGGGCAGTACCTTATCAAGATAGCTGCCGTCGCCCGTTGTATAAACGCCTGCTTCGATGAACTCGTTGTACACTCTTGCCGACTCGAATATCAGTCTTGCGTAAAGCTCGACATCGCTTTCGTCGGTCTCATCCGAAAAGCCTGCGTCTTCTATTTTTGATGCCCCCGATATAAGGAATTTTCCTTCTCCGTCAAGCACCACGAACATATATCCGTCGGCTGTTGAGCCTATGCTCATTTCGGGGGTTATGCTTATTTTCAGTTTTACTCTTTTTCTGCCAAGCTCATCAGTATCGAACTCCTCAGCGCCCTCATAATAGGTAACACTCGCGGGCGAAGCATTTGTTCCGTCCACCAGTCCCTCGGGATAGTAGGTCTTGACAAAATCCTCTGTACAGAGCGTAAAAGCATCGGTATACTGTGCGGCGCTCATAAGGTCGAACCATGAGCTCACCACTGCACGGGCATTTGCCGTGAACCTCATCTCATCAATGCTCTGCTCGTCTTCATCAGACGAACTGCTTTCAGCCGTTTCCGAGGATGATACGCTCTCAGCAGGCGGCAGAGTCTGCTGTGTATCGGGCTGAGTGCTTGTGCTGTTTTCTTCTGCGGGCGCTTCATCAGCGCTGTCTGCCTTTGATGAATCTGCTGTTTCAAGCGTTGAATCGAGCTTTGACAGCATCTCGTCAAACGCACAGCCGCTAAGGCTGAATGCTATGGCAGCGGCGCAGACTGCCGCAGTGAATTTTCTTTTCATCGGGCAAGCCTTCCCTCAATAATATGCTGCGTCTGCCGCTTCAGAAAAGCAGCTCCGCTTTTTCTATCATAGCGCAGTTGAAATAGTAATCTATACTTGCTGCGCTGGTGTATTCCGTAACATCAGAATAGCCGTTGTTCACAACTATATTGTATATATCCTTATGCTCGTCTTCCTTGGCCTCAGTGCCCTTTTCAAGAGCCTCATAGGTGGTCTCGTTTATCGGCATAAGTGCGTATTCCTGCCTGTCCTTGAAGGCCAGATAGTGTTCACTGCCTTTTACACACAGAACATAGGTCTCGGGACGCGCATGGGTAGTGCCCTTGGTGTCAGCGTAGACATTGTATGTGAAAACGCCGAGTATCGCCGAGCATACCGCCGAAACAAAGATGCCCCAGATAAACGCACCGAGCTTTCTGGCTGAGTTCTGCTTGTTCACACAGAATACTCCGCACAGCACTGCCTCAGCGATGAATGTCAGTATACATACGGCAAAACAGGTGGAATTCACCTTGAAGAAGCGCATTATCTCGCTGTAGCCGCCGAGAAAATCAGCGTTGCGAAGCAGTTTTCTTCTCACCAGGATAGCACCAACTGCGATCACGGTCGCGGGGTAGCACGCAGGTGCCCACCTTCCGAAAAGTATACTTTCCATTGATCTGCGTCTGTAATGATACGACATATTCTATTATCTCCCTTATAATTTAAATTTGCATTAATTTTTGTCTTTTGTTTTACTATCTTTTTCTTATTTCTTTGTAAAAAATCTCTGACTGCATTCAAAACAGCCGCCCTCCGAAAGCTCCTGATATCCTGTGATATCGGGGGAAAGGCTGAGATTTGAACAATTTATCATAGCAGTCATGGGCTCGGGACAGAAATAACCGTTATGACCCCTGTCATTCCACATATTCCAGAACCTGTACTCCTTTGATACCTCATTGCACACCCTGTATCCGGTGTTCTTGTCTGTAACGACCACACCGTAAAACGGCTCGCCGTCAAGTTCACCTGTTTCGGCAGTGTACATATCATTTGATATGGTATGCAGAACAGGTCTCATCGCACCCGACTTGTAGCGCCTGTCCTTTGTGTCAAGGGGCAGCAGCTTTTCCGTGGGAAGACATCTTCCGTCAAGCTCGCACCTTTCCCCTACAGGAACTCTCAGTCTGAGCGATTTGAGTGAGCCTCCGTCTGTCATGGGCGCATTTATGCAGGTGTGAGTGCATATCGAAACGGGCAGCTTTTTACTGCTCTTGTTCTCAAGCCTTACCGTCTGCCTGAGCCCCTCATCGGAAAGCTCGAATATGTAAGTTATCTTGAAATCTATCGGGAAGCAGCTGTACATCTCGTCCTTTTCGGAATGTGTAAACGATGTCACGAGAACAGCCTTTTCGCCGTCTGTGCGGCACTCCTCAACGTCATGCGCTCTCTTGTGTACCCAGCCGTGTATGTGATTTCCGAGCTTTACCTCGTTCACGGGCAGGTGATATTCCGCATCAGAAGTCTTCAGAAGTCCTCCGTCAAAGCGGTTGGGCAGGTAAAGTGTGGGAAGTCCCCATATCTCTCTTGCCTTGTCTATCTGTTTGGCGCTCACCTTTTCACTGTATCTGAATACCTCGATGCCGAGCTCTTCATCACGAAGCCGCCATACCGAAGCTCCGTAAAGCGGAGATATCACCGCAGTGTATCTTCCCGCCGAAAGTCTGACACAGGGAACGCCCTTGAAAATTTCTCCGTTAACAGCTTCTGCCATATCTGCAAGCCGCTCCTTCTTATCGGATGCTATCCGAAGTGATATTTTTGACCCGCCGCCTGCGGCAGGTCAAGACCTGATACCATTATATCACATTCCGCTGTGACTTGCAAGTGCTTTTTCATACAAAAATTGCAACATTTATAACAGAAAAGCACATTATTCGTCCAACTTTTCCGCCTCCGAAGCCACATCTCCGAAGAATTCGTTCACAGGGTCGTCAGAACCTATCTCCATAAAGCGTGTGCGTCTGTCTGCGCTCATGGCCCTCTTTGCGGTTTTATACTCCGGGTTCTTTCCGGCTTCGGCATCCTCGATCATGCTCCTGCGCTCAACATAAAGATCGACCTGTTTGTCTATGTCAGTAAACACCGCCTTCGGTTCTGCGAATATCTGCCTTCTCGTATCACGCTTATCCGCCGTTTCTCCCGCAAGCTTGTCCGTGTATCCCGTTTCCAGCTCATCAAAGCTTTCGGGAATATATTCCTTCTTTTTCAGCCTGTCGTCCGCCTGCTCCCTGAACAGCTTTTCCGTCTGGCTTCCGTCGTACGACTCACGCCTGATATCTTTTGTCAGC
>CADBTD010000311.1 GCA_902797535.1 uncultured Ruminococcus sp.
AGCTTTCGTGCCTTCGGTCTGACCTATCCCGCAGCCAACAACTACCGCCCTGCACTGTTTTGCATGAGAAAGCAGTATGGGCAGAGCATCCTTCGTGATATATCCCTGCTCATCACAGGGCAGAGCCGTATATACACATTCGGGTGCCGTTCCTGCTATAGCCTGTATAACACTTTTTGGTGCGCAAAGTTCGGTTATCCCGACGCCGCTTCTCAGCGCCGCCCTTGATGATATCGCCGCAGCACCGATATAGCTATCGCTTCCGCACACGAGCATCACACGTCCGAATGTACCCTTGTGGCTGTACTCAGGCCTTTGCGGCATAGCGTCGTGAGCCATTTCACTGTCAGGTGCCTTTATAACGGTCTTGTCAGAGAGCATATCATACCATCCGTCAGGTATACCTATGCCGCATACAGTGACCTTTCCGCAGACTATTCTTGCAGGAGATATCAGCATACCTAACTTAGCAGCATGAAATGTGAAAGTTTCCTCGCAGTCCATAGCGCCGTCTGAGACCTCTCCGCTGAGACAGTTGACACCGCTGGGGCAGTCGCAGGCAAAACAATGTACGCCATGCTCTTTTCCCACAGTCAGGAACATCTTTACATACGGGTCAAGATCTCCGTGAAAGCCTGTTCCGAAGATACAGTCCACCACTATCTTTTCACTTCTGAGAGAATCATCATGAACGTGCCTTACATCAAGTCCGCCGCAGAGTTCAAAAGCTTTTTTTGCAAGTTCACTTTTCGGCTCGCCGCACACAAGATATATCTTAACGTCAATGCCGCTGTCCGCAAGGTATCTTGCGCAGACAAAACCGTCTCCGCCGTTGTTTCCGTTTCCGCAGAGTACTGCTGCTGATCCGGCATTATATTTTCTGCATCTTTCAGCTATCTCGCGTCCAAGTGCTCTTCCCGCATTCTGCATAAGCTCCCACAGCGACACTCCGAGCTTAACGCTTGCAGCCTCAGCATCACGCATCTGCGACGGTGTAAGTATTCCCGACATTTTCATCACCCGTTCTTCTCAATAACGCAGTACGCCTGCGCAAATTCCTTTATATGCGATATGGATATGTGTACCGTAAGTCCCTCTGCGGCTTTTGCGGCATTTCCGGAAAGTAAAAGATAAGGCTCACCGTTTTCGCCGTGCATAACGGTTATCTCGTCAAGCGAAAACCCCGTAACGCCCGTATGCAGTGCCTTTGAAAAAGCCTCTTTAGCCGCCCACGCCCCTGCCATGCTCTGCCAGGGGGCATTCATTTTGTCAAAGCGTTCAAGCTCTGCCGCTGAAAAGGCACGCCGCCGAAAGCTGTCACGCCCGGCGGCATTTTTCACCCTTTCCACTTCAATGATATCGCAGCCTATGCCGTATATCATAATAATTTCTTTGCCTTTCTCGGCAGTCCCTGTTCAATAAGCTCAAAAAGCTCGGTGCTCGGTGTGAACAGCAGTATGCACTTGCCAAGACTCTTATGGTCAAATCTCAGGTAGTAATCCTCAAGCTCGGGATTTCCCGATACTGCCTTTACCGTAGTTTCATTTGACTCGGCAAAGACATTCTGAGGATCATATCTGCCTATCTCTGTAACTGAGTTTATATCTACTGTGCAGAGTCTTTTTCTTGCCGACTGATTGGTTATCTTGTCAACGTCCAGATCTTTATTGGTCAGTATGTACTCATACTCTACAAAAAACCTTGTTATCAGCTTCCATCCGCCGTAGCAGCATCCTGCCGCCAGGATACATCCCAGACCTATAAAGCCCATCATAAGCAGCAGAGCTATCAGCGCAAAGCCCAGTGCCACGCTGCCAAGCATTATGAATGCCATACTCAGACGCTCTCTGAGCCCTATCTCTTTTTTCACTATAAATTCCTTAAATACGTCCATCTTCACGTTCTCCCGTCAATTTATTGAATATGTATTTTATTATAGCACATCCACACCGCATTTTCAAGTATATATTTGTAAAAAAACCGCCCTGCGCATCATTACACAGGGCGGAATATCATCTTATTTGCCGGAACTTGTTATCCGGCCCTTTGCTTCAAAGCTCCATATCAGACCTATCATCAGATAGAAGAAAGGAGTCGAGCATATCGAGGTAGTATTGAAAAACGCCTGTACAGCGAAGCATATCAGCGCAGTGAAAGCACCGACTGCTGCCGCTTTGTCACCGCCGTTTTTCATAGTCTCCTTCATAACTCGTGCAGCCTTGACAAGAGTTATCACAAGCATTATGAGGTAAAGTGCAAGTCCGAGAACGCCTCTTGTCACAGCTGTGTCAAGATATTCGTTATAGGTACGGTCAGTTTCCATCATTTCGCTGTTATGAGACATGGTGCTCCAGTTATCAGGGCCAACGCCTTTAACAGCATTCTCCTTGAACACAAGCCAGCCGTCATACCACAGTGTCGAATATATTCCGTCGCTGTGTTCGGAGTGGCTGTTGTTTGCTATGCCGAGTCTTTCAACAGAATCGGTGAAGATTATCTGTTCGTTGCTCATACGGAAATTATCTGTAATGCAGACACCAGCAGCTATAACTCCTGCTGTCACAAGCGAAAGCACCGCCGAGATCACCTGGCCCTTGTGCTTCTTGCTGTCGGCTATGGAAACTATGAGTGATACGACAAGTACACAGCCTACGCCAAGCATTGCGGGGAATGTCTGTGTAACTACAGCTGCACCGCTCATGATCCCTGTGCAGATCAGGCATATCACTCTTGCAGCAGAGCTTTCAGTGTAAATAGCTCTGTTTACCGCAAAAGCCGCCGCTACTGTAAGCAGTGCACCGAGTGCAAACGGTGAACAGGTCAGTCCGTCAGCCGCATAGGAAGCGTCATAAGCGCCATATGCGTTAAAATACTCTGCAAAACGCACCTCAGACTTGTATCCCAGGAACAGGAAGTTGTAATAGCTGGGTATCACTTTTCCGAGAGCAGGTATGCTCTGAAGTATTCCCATTACCGCATTGACAGTGCCTATGCCTATTATCGTACCCGAAGCGTTTCTTCTCCACTTCTCGTCTGTCAGACATATGCCTATTGTAAAGAAACCTATGTAGCCTATTATCGAGATAAGGCCTTCGGCTCTGTCAAGATATCCGTTCAGACCCGAGTTCACATCATATGATGTCAGTGCAGATATTGCTGCGGAAATAATTATTCCCACAAATATTATCATGGCCTTGTTTCGCTTTACCATGACTTCGTTTTTCATACAGGCGATAAGGAATATTACCATTCCGATAAAGCCTGTGGCTATAAGCATCGTGCTTATTACAAATATCGTAGTATCGTTATTTTCGGTCCTGAGCATCATATAGCTGCTGCCAAAACCGATAGCCTTTGATATATAATACGGAACAGATGACAGTGCCATCAGTATCATGGCTATCATGCTGTATACTCCGCACAGCTTTCTTGTCTGCTCAGGGGTCATATTTACAATAAAATCCGACTTATCTCCCGAACCAAGTATATGCTTTTTTGACTTACCAGTCTTTTCTGCGCTTGTTTTAGCGCTGTTTTTAGCCATTAAAGGATCCCTTCCTTCATAAATATAAGAGTTTCTGTATACGAAAAAAGAGCGGACTGTTTCGTCCGCTCTTATCCGATTTACTTAGCGTATTCAACGACACGGCTCTCACGAATAAGATTGATCTTTATCTGTCCCGGATAATTCATCTCGTTTTCAATTTTCTTAGCGATCTCTCTTGCAACGATCACCATCTTCTCGTCGTTGAGCTTTTCGGGCTTGATCATTACACGAACCTCTCTGCCGGCCTGTATAGCATAGGTCTTTTCTACACCGTCAAAGGACGAGCAGATCTCTTCGAGCTTTTCAAGTCTCTTGATATAATTCTCGTAATTCTCGCTTCTTGCTCCGGGTCTTGCCGCCGATATAGCGTCAGCCGCCTGTACAAGAGCCGCCACAACGGTGCGTGTTTCAACATCGCCGTGATGAGCCTCGATAGCGTGGATCACATCGGGAGATTCCTTATACTTTTTACATACGTCAACACCTATCTGAACGTGCGAACCTTCGATCTCATAACTGAGCGCCTTGCCGACGTCATGCAGAAGTCCTGCGCGTCTTGCAAGGTTCGCATCCACTCCGAGTTCTGATGCCATCATTCCCGCAAGGTGTGCTACCTCTATAGAATGATCAAGTACGTTCTGACGATAGCTTGTCCTGTATCTCAAGCGTCCTATAAGTTTAACAAGCTCGTGGTTTATGCCGTGAACATTTGTTTCCATCACAGCACGTTCGCCCTCCTGCTTTATCTTATGCTCTACCTCACGTCTTGCCTTATCCACCATCTCTTCGATGCGTGTGGGATGTATGCGTCCGTCAGCTATGAGCTTTTCAAGTGCAAGTCTTGCGACTTCACGGCGTACCTGGTCAAAACAGGATATCGTGATAGCCTCAGGTGTATCGTCTATTATAAGGTCGGCTCCCGTCAATGTTTCGATAGCGCGGATGTTTCGTCCTTCACGTCCGATTATCCTGCCCTTCATGTCATCATTTGGAAGCGTTACCACCGAAACTGCAGCATCTGATACCTGGTCAGCGGCACATCTTGCGATAGCAAGTGATATGTACTGTCTTGCCTTAGCCTCGCATTCGTCCTTGACCTGTGCTTCATAAGCGGATATCCTTACGGCTTTTTCGTGAACAAGCTCATCATCAAGGCTTGCGAGCAGGTATTCCTTTGCCTGGTCTACCGTGAACTGAGATATCCTTTCGAGTTCAGCCTGCTGGCTGTCTCTGATCTTTTCGGCCTCAGCGATCTTCTCGTCTGCCTTCTTGAGTTTTCCCTGCAGCTGGTCTTCCTTGCGTTCCAAGGAATTCATCTTCTTATCAAGATTCTCTTCCTTCTGGTTGAGCCTTCTTTCCTGCCTCGAGACCTCACTGCGGCGTTCCTTGATCTCTTTTTCAACGTCCTGACGCTGTTTGTTGATCTGGTCATTCGCCTCAACAAGCTTTTCCTTCTTGATGTAGTCGGCGTTCTTCTCAGCCTCTGCGAGCAGTCTTTCAGCTTCCTTTTCGGCGGAACCTATAGCTGCTTCGGCTGTTGTACGGCGGTATTCAACACCCTTTTTGAAACAGATGAAACCGGAAACGGCGGCTCCGATTATCAATGCTGCTACACAGAGTGCTATTGTACCAAATGTTCCCATTGTATAGCCTTCCTCCTTCTCTGAAAGCACGGAGCACAAATTTCAGGGATATATGCTGCATCTGCGCTGTTACAGCGTGTATGCAAACTCATTTGCTTTGTCATGTGCTCCGTTCAATATGAAATTTTAAAGATACAAGCATTTTTATTTTATCAAAACAGAACATCGCACGGCGCATGACCGAACGACATGGAATTTTTAAAAAACATAATGCATAAGTTAATTGTACTATATTTTTAATTTTTTGTCAAGGGAATTTTTGCATTGTTAATAAATTATACAAATATCATTCTTTCATTGAATTTATTATTTCGTTAGCCTTTGCATATATCTCGGAAGGCTCGGCACCTATTGAGAATTTTCCATCCTCATAAAGCACTTTTCCTGCACACATAGTCAGCTTTACATTCTGTTTTGAGCCGCTGTACACTATATTGTTTGCGGGAGCATTTACAGGCTGCATATTAGGCTGTTCAAGGTCTATTATTATAATATCTGCCTGCTTGCCCTCAGCAAGTACATCACAATCATCGAGACCCATAGCATGAGCAGAACCGACAGTAGCCGCTTCAAGCACCTTTTCCGCAGGGCAGGCAGCTGCATCTTTAAGGCTCACCTTCTGAAGTGCGGTCATAAGGAACATCTCCCTGAACATATCAAGGCAGTTGTTGCTTGAAGGTCCGTCTGTACCTATTCCGACCTTTATGCCCATATCGAGCATCTTTGATATAGGTGCGATACCGCTCGCCAGCTTGACATTCGAGCCGGGGCAGGTAACGGCATATACCCCCTTTTCACGGAATATTGAAAGGTCATTTTCAGTCATATGCACACAGTGGAAGCCTGCGCCGCCGAAATCGTATATACCCATGCTGTCAAAAAGCTCTGTAGGCGTCTTGCCGTACTTTTCGATGCACTCGCGCACTTCCTTCTCCGTTTCCGATGTGTGCATGGACACCGGCATACGGTATTTCTTAGCCATTTCGCCCATGCCCTCCATAAGTTCACGGCTTGCGGTATATTCTGCGTGAAAACCGAGTCTGTAGCTTATGAGCGGGTCCATGCCATTGAATTTTTTCATGTAGCCGTCAAGCCTGTCAAGATTTTCCGCACCGCCGCTTATCGAACCGCAGAGCACCGTCCTGAAGCCGCTTTCGATATTTGCCTTAATATACGCATCAGGCTCAAAGTACATATCAAAGCTCGCAGTAACGCCTGTGGTCAGATATTCAAGTATAGCCAGCTTTGTGAGCCAGTAAATATGCTCTCCCGTGAGCTTTGCCTCCATTGGAAAGATCTTGTTGAAAAGCCATTCCTGAAGCGGCAGGTCGTCTGCATAGCTTCTGAGAAAAGTCATGGCAGAATGTGTATGTGCATTCTTGAACGAAGGCATCACGATATTGCCGCCGGCGTCTATCTCACGCTCAAATACTGTGGTTTTAAGCTGCTCGCTGCTCGGAGCACCTACAAATGATATCTTATCGCCGTCGGTCCATACCTCACCGAAAGATATCTCTGTGCCGTTTGTCATGGGCATTACCCGTGCATTTTTTATTCTTATCATATCTATCACCGTTTCTTTTCAGATTTTGAAAACCATAAAAATACTATACCACACTTTTATTCAAAAGTAAAGACATCATACAGTTAAAAAATCGCATAGGGTCATGTCAGCAGTCGGTATGCGATCGTATAAACCGATTACAGAATGTATTACAATTCGGTTACATTTTGTCCTTAAAAACGGACTTTTCAACACTACTTTGGAAACTCTGTCCTTCAAAACCGTTGATATCGCAGTAGTTATTAACAGTTTCAACTGAGTTTTCAACATTTTTCAAAGCAAGCTGCCAACTTTTCAACTGTCCGATTTTACCGTCGTTACCTTTTTGTAACTGTCCAAGCAGCTGTGAAATCTTTACCCGAAAATTGCTTTCCGACAGATTTTTTCGTCATTTTTTCAAACACCTATCACATTTTGCTCTGACACAACACTTCCTCATTCGACAGATATATGTACATTTTTATGTACAGTTAACAATACTTTGAAAAGTTTTCAAGATCTGCCCTGCGTTTTAAAGGGATTTTTAAACAGTTTCAACACGGTTTTCAACATTTTCAAATGTTTCTCAGCCACTTTTCAACTGTCCGAAAATATTCCTGTTACTTTCCTGTAATCACAGAAATCGCAATTTTTGGCCGATACCTTATCCGGCTTTGCGCCATTTTTCGTAAAGAATCAGTTAACTGCTTGACTTTTTTATACTTCGGGTGTATAATTAGGTGTACGGTCATTTTCAGGAAAATCGTGGAAAGAGGGCTGTTTCTGAACAAATGATAAAGATACCAAACATAAAAAATATAACACGAAAGCTTTCGTTCACTCAGTATCTTGTGTGCGGATATCTCATGCTTATACTTATAGGCGCAGCTATCCTTATGCTGCCGATAAGTTCCCGTGAGCATATCGTAACACCGTTTCTTGAGTGTTGCTATGCTGCAACATCTGCACTGAGCGGTACCGGTCTTACACTTTATGACACATACACCCACTGGTCTCTTTTCGGTCAGATAATAGTTCTTATCATAATCCAGATAGGCGGAATAGGCTTCATGTCTATGGCAATATTCGCCCTTTCATTCACCAGCAAAAAAATAGGATTGAAACAGCGTGTTACCATGCGTGAATCAGTAAGCGGCATGGGCGGCGGCGTTGTAAAGATGACCCGTTTCATACTCAAAGGCACTATCCTCTTTGAAACTGCAGGCGCTTTGCTGCTCTGCATATATTATATTCCGCGATGCGGAGTGGGATACGGCATATTCTATGCCCTGTTCCATTCGATATCCGGTTTCTGTACTGCAGGTCTAGACCTTATGGGACATTTTGAACCGGGAACCTCTCTCATAACAGCACGTACAGATGTACTTCTTAACGTCACGCTGATAATCCTTCTTGATATCGGCGGCATAGGCTATATCACCTGGGACGATATCAAAACACACAAGCACCACTTCAAGAAATACCGTCTGCAAAGCAAGATAGTACTTGTCATCACACTCATCTTTTATGTAGCAGGACTTTTGCTGATGCTCCTGCTTGAGTGGAACAACACCCTCAGTGACCTTGACAATTTGGGCGACAAGGTGCTCGTATCATCAATGCTCATAACATCGGGACGTGATGCGGGATTTGCACCGCTTGTCGTTGCCGACCTTCGTTCCGCCACCATAATGATGATGCTCGTCTTTATGTTTGTGGGAGGAGCACCGGGCTCTACTGCCTGCGGTATCAAGACCACCACATTTACCGTAATGGTCATGACTATAGTAAGCGTTTTCCGCAAACGTAAAAGCGTTGAGCTTTTCGGCAGACGCATTGATGAAGAGACAGTCCGCAATGCCTGCTGTGTCACCACACTGTATTTTATAGTCATAACAGTAAGTGCGGTGATAATCACAGCTGTTGAGGATATTGCCCTTACCCCCGTGGTATTCGAGCTTGTTTCCGCTATAAGCTCATGCGGACTTTCAATGGGCATTTCCGCCGACCTTTCGCCTATATCGGTATTTATAGTAACGCTTGTAATGTTCTTCGGACGTATAGGCGGCCTGACATTTATAGTATCGCTTGCAGGCACATCTACCCATGCAAGGTCACAGCTTCCCGAAGAAAAGATCATGGTAGGCTGAGGTATATCACATTATAAAGTAATACCAAGCCCTCTGATAAGGAGAAAACAGATATCGAATGAAAGAATATAAGATCATCCCTGTGCCTCTGTCTTCATGCATTCAGGGTGGAAATGAGGATCATCCTTCTTCTGTAAAGGGATTTGTAAGAGAACTGTTCTTTGCAGATGAAGACACAGAGCATAGCAGCATAGTATGCGAAGATGCTGAAAAACTGATGCAGAAAATGAACAGTGAAGGCTGGGAAGTCGCAAGCACCTCAGCCTGCGGAACATACCCTTCGGATATCGTTCTGTTTATCACTTTTGAAAGAGAGAAATGACTTCTGAACAAAACAGAAGAATATATATATGTGACACAGGAAACCAAGGAGGATCATAAATGGCTCGTTCTTTTTTAATCGTCGGACTCGGAAGATTCGGCAAACACATGGCTAAAACACTCACTCGTCAGAACAACGAAGTTCTTGCTATCGACATAAACGAAGACAGAGTAAACGACGCTCTCAAATACGTTACAGACGCACAGATAGGCGACGCTACCGACCCGCAGTTCGTTGAAGAGCTCGGCGTTAACAACTTTGATGTATGTATCGTGGCTATAGGAGATAATTTCCAGAGTTCACTTGAGGCTACCTGCCTGCTCAAAGAAATGGGCGCAACTTATGTTTTCGCCCGCGCGAGCCGCGATATCCACAAGAAATTCCTGCTCAGAAACGGCGCAGACGAGGTCATCTACACCGAGCGTGACACTGCCGAGCGCTTTGCTATGAGATTTGGTTCTGAGGGTATTTTTGACTATTTCAAACTCAGTGACGAATACGGACTTTATGAGGTAAGCGTGCCCGAAAGCTGGGTAGGCAAGACGATAATCGAGAAAAATGTCCGCCAGAAGTACAACATAAACGTACTTGCGATAAAAAAGAACACTCAGTTTGACGCACTTCCCAGTCCCGAGCACAGATTTGCGGAAGATGAGACACTTCTTGTGCTCGGCACCAAGGAAAGCGTTAAGAAAATGCTTAAATAACGACATAATGTCCCTGTTCCGCAAATGTCGAAACAGGGACATTTTTTGGACAGATG
>CADBTD010000312.1 GCA_902797535.1 uncultured Ruminococcus sp.
AGTTCTTGCACTTTTTGCAAAATCACCGAGTCGGTTCTGATAATAACCTTCAGACATAGGCAGCTTCTTGCCCTTGAATGTAGCGCAAGAATAGTAATGTGTGCCTGTCGCTCTGTCAATATCGCCTTCCCTGTCAGGATCGGTACTTCCTTTTATAAGCATATCGGAATATTTGCTGTAGAAATTAAACAGCTTTGTCTTCTTTTCCTTTTCTATCAGACCAAGGGCATTTTCGGTAATATCAGTATGTGTCTCACCTGCCCATGCAAAGACCTTCCCGGGTCTGAGTATCATACCGGCTGCAGCTAAAGCAGCAACTGCAGCAAGAGTGATCTTACTATTCATCAAATGTACTTTCCTTCCAGATAAATTACAAAATTAAAGGCAGATGATCATTCTGCCGAAAACATTTTTAATTATATCACATTCATATATAAATGTCAATGAACAAAACATAAAATATGCCGTGTGTCATCACTTTTTTGTTATATAAAATAATATGTCGCTATGTAACATTATGTGTTGCACAAAAATCTATAAAAGCACATATAATGTGGTTGTAATGTCCGAATGTATATGCTATAATCTGATCAAGATCGGGGTGCTGTGATCAAAAAGATATAAGGAGCTGAGAATTTGAGTTTAGGAAAAATATATGCTGTTTGCGTAAACGGTGGTCTTCTGACTGCAAATCCCGATGCAAAACTGATCGGATGGGATCTTCCTTATGTTTCTCAGGAACAGCTGATGAGATTCGGACTGCATGGTTATACCGCTTTATGTAACAGTCTGTTTGAATTATTGACAAAGCTACAATAATCGTAATGATACACCCTGAAAATACAGCTTTTTTACCCTTGAAATCCATGTCATATTATGTTATAATGAATGCAAAAGCATTAATAATAAATTATTTCATCTGTATATTGCGAAAAAGGAGAAAAAAAGATGTATGATCTTGATGAACTGGTAAAAGCAAGCAAAACTCTTGTGATATTCAAGGAGCTGAACAAAGACAGGGTCCTACGCAGCTTTATAGATACACTATCATATATTTATTCGGAAAACAACGATGCTGCGGTCGATTCATACTGTGAATTTATCTCAGGTCTTTACGAATACGGCGATGATCTTACCAAGTATATGCAAAGCCTCATTCTTGAGAGTGAAAACCTATATATTATCAAAAAAGCTGAAAACAGACCGACCGGTGAACTTTTAGATGAATGTCTTGCAAATGAGCTGTATCTGCTTGAAAAAATAGCATCAGTACCATGTGAAAGAATACTCAGTAAACTTGACAATAAAAATTTCATGCCGAGATATCGTACTTCAGACTGTGATTTTTCAAAGCTTTATGCCGACAGGATACACGGACTTGATAAATTCGGATATGGAATATTTGCACAATATCATATGTTTTTAAGCAAGGACGGCGAGATAGTCCCTGTAAAGTATCCTGATGAGATAAGCCTTTCGGATTTTTCGGGATATGAGATGGAACGTAAACAGGTAATTGACAACACCTTAGCTTTGCTTGCCGGAAAGCCTGCAAATAATGTACTCCTTTACGGAGACTGCGGAACAGGCAAATCTTCTACAGTAAAAGCCATAGCAAATGATTATGCAAAAAACGGGTTAAGACTTATTGAACTAAAGAAAAAGCAGCTCCATGAACTTCCTGACATTGTGAAACAGATAAGCAGGAACCCTCTTAAATTCATAATTTTCATTGATGACCTCAGCTTTACTGAAGACGATGATGATTTTGCCGCACTTAAAGCTATACTTGAAGGCAGCGTGTCTTCATCTGCAAACAATATATGCATCTATGCTACCTCGAATCGCCGTCATTTGATCAGAGAGACCTTTTCAGCCAGAAAAGGCGATGAGATACATTTCAAAGATACCATGCAGGAACTTATCTCACTGTCTGACAGATTCGGACTTACCATTACATTTACAAAGCCTGATAAGATACATTATCTTTCTGTTGTTGAAGAGCTTGCGAAAAAATATGAGATAAAAATGCCGCTTGAAGAACTCAAAACACAGGCTGAAGCCTTTGCTCTGACAAGAGCAGGACGTTCACCTCGTGTTGCCAAGCAGTTTATAGAATACATAAAAGGCTCGGAGGAATAAATATGAGTGCAGAACTAACTACTCTTGATTACAAGCTGTATACAACTGATGAACAAATAGAAACACTTTCGAAACTTGCAGAAACGATCTGGCATGAGTGCTACAGCAAGATCCTTTCAAATGAACAGATCGAACATATGCTGACTGTTGAACAATCCCCTGAATCGCTGAAAGAACAGATACAAAATGGCACATCATATTATGTGATCGAGATCGACCATACACCTGTAGGCTATTATGCATATGAGCTGAGAAACGATGATGCGCTTTATGGCAAAGAGTATATCTTCATTTCAAAAATGTATTTAAGAGCTGATATCCGCCACAAAGGTCTTGCATCTCTGATAATGAAACAGCTCAGAAAATATGCAAGAAAAAACGGTCTCGAGTATTTCAAGCTATATGTTAACAGAAAAAACGAGCACGCCATATCTGTATATAAACACAAAGGGTTACGCATCATCAGTGAAATAGACAGAGATCTCGGTAACGGTTTTACAGCAGAAGATTACATCATGGGAAAAATGGTATAAAATTCAAAAGAATATAAGTGTTGCAATTTTGTTTTGTTTATTTTGACGAAAGTGATTTTTGCTTATTGACACAACTATGATTTTATGGTAAAATATATAAGCACGTGAATCATATGGTTTGCGTATGTGAGTTATTAGCTCAGTCGGCAGAGCATTTGACTTTTAATCAAAGGGTCCGGGGTTCGAATCCCCGATAGCTCACTTATAAAGTGCGTATTTACAAAATAACGTAAATACGCATTTTTTTATTTATTTGTTCGATAAGCCGAACAAAAGAGCTTTAATACACATAAAAATGTACCAACACATGACACGCCCTATCCTCTTTGAAACGACGATATTTCAGCGTTTTCATGCTGTTTAAAAGAAAAATTTCACAAACACCCCCGCAAGCTATGTGAGCTCACGGGGGGCGTTTGTTAGTGTTCTATATTCAAATGTTCCATAAGTGCTTCTTGAAGTACGGCTGAAAAGTTGATATTCGCACGTTCTGACATAACGTTCAGCCAGTTAGGAATAGTCAGTGTTTTCTTAACAGCCTTGTTATCAAAGAACCTGCGATACTCCATTGTATCACAGCTCACCAATGACGAAAATTCATTATCTTCCAAAACAATCGAACGGATATCTGACGGCGGCGCGATCTCCTTTCCGTCCTCTTCCAGACCATAAAGCGTAAGATTCAATACATCTTCTGCCATCTTCAAAGCTTCGGCGAGCGTGTCGCCCTGTGTATAGCATCCTTCAAGATCCGGAAAATTTACCGAATATCCGCCTTCAGCTTCGGCTGTAAATACTGCGGGATAGACATATCTTGCCATAATAATACCTCCTACGTGTTATAATATATATTGAATATCGAAGGCGCAAGGCTCATTCGAGCCCCGCATCCCTCTTGATACTTTTAAGCGTTCCGCTTTTTACTTCTTGGCTGCCGTGACGTCCTATCGAAAAGGTTTTGCCTGTCTTTGGGCTGAACCATTGTTCGTGATTTGCGCCCTCTCTGACTAAGTAGCAGCCGTTCTTTTTCAGCAGCTTCTTTAGCTCGCTGTACTTCATTGGCTATCCCCCTTTCTGTAATTATATTATAACACGTATTGACACGTATGTCAATACTTTTTTTCATACAAGGTTGCACAAAGTTTTTATTTTCATTTGTGCATTATGCCAACAAAAAAATCCCCCGAAGGACTGACCCTCGGGGGACATTTCGTTTACAGCTTTTTAAGAATTTCTTTGTTCAGCCTTTCAGCAAACTTTTCGCCTGCTATGCCGTTCTGCTTGTATCCCCAGCTGATAAGCAAAGCCGAGCATGAGCTTGCTGTCGCATGCGTAACGGCATTCTTTAATATCGGAGTATAGTTTCCGAGAGCC
>CADBTD010000313.1 GCA_902797535.1 uncultured Ruminococcus sp.
ATCACTAAAGACGAGGACCGGAAACAGCAGCTGAAAAGCGTTCAGGATTCCATCAACACAGCTATGACCAGTATACGTGAAAGCGTTCATGACCTGCATGATGATTCGATAGACTTGCGGCAAAAGGTGGACGAGATACTTGACGGTGCAAAGGAACGTTTCAGAGTGTCACTTGACTATGATGTCAGTTCTGATGTCAGCGCCGAGATAAAGCTCGCGTTCATAGGCATTCTGAAGGAATCTGTCAATAACGCCGTGAAATATTCCAACGGTGACACGCTGAGAGTTTCGGTGCAGGAATATCCGGGCTTCTGCAGGATAATGATACACGACAACGGAAAAAATCCCGACAATGAACAGGTAGAGAGCCTTTCGGGTATAGGACTCTCGAATATGCGTGAAAGAATAGCGTCACTGGGCGGAAGCATAACGATAGAAAGCTCGTCAACGGGCTTTCGTGTGTTCGCATCAGTGCCGAAACGTGAGAATACGGAGGACAGCATATGAAGGTAGTGATAATCGACGACGATAAGATGATAGCCGCATCACTGAAAATAATAATCGAAAACGGCAGTACCGCAGAAGTCATCGCACAGGGCTCAAGCGGTGCTGAGGCTATATCGCTCTACGAACAGCATAAGCCCGATATAATGCTTATGGATATCCGCATGGAGGGCATGACGGGTCTTGAGGCGGGCGAAAAGATAATGTCGGTACACCCCGAAGCACGTCTGCTGTTTCTTACCACATTCAATGATGATGAGTATATCATCAAGGCACTTGCTATGGGTGCAAAGGGATATATAATCAAGCAGGACTTTGAAAGCATAGCACCCGCACTTGAAGCCGTGATGAGGGGACAGAGCGTTTTCGGCGCACAGGTCATGGACCGCATACCCGAACTTATGAACGGCGGAGCAAAAAAGGAATTTGATTACTCTGAATACGGGATCAATGAAACCGAACAGGAGATAATCAAAAAAGTCGCAGAGGGTCTGAGCAATAAGGAGATGTCACAGCTTATGTACCTCAGCGAAGGCACTATACGAAACTACCTCAGCGATATTTTTCTGAAGCTCGATGTTCGTGACAGAACACAGCTTGCGATTTTTTATTTCAATCATGTAAAGTAACAGCGCCGACAATGGTTCTCATTTGTCAAAACAGATAAAAAAGCAATATTTAGTCAAAAAAAGTATTGACAAATACTCCATTTTATTATATTATAGTATTAAGCGGTTTTTGGACAGACCTTTTTCGGCTGTGTTCTGTCCGTAAAGAGAAATCACCGCTGTTACGGTAAGATGATATAGGGAGGAAATGAAAATGGCAAGATTTTGTACAAGCTGTGGAGCTGAAATAGGTGAAAATGCAAGCTTCTGCACATCATGCGGAGCTGCTCAGACACCTTCGTCAGATGCACCTGCTTCTGTACCTCAGCAGGACGGCGCTATACAGCAGGGAATGGATATGAGCAACGTTGCTCAGGCAGCGGGCGCAGCAGCAAAGAACGCAGCGGAAAAGGTAAAGAACACCTTTGACGGCGTTAACTTTGATTCGGTAAAGAATTCCATGAGCGCAGAAGGCATCAAGAATGTCGGCAAGACTAAGGATAAGAACGTTATAATCGGACTCAGCGCAGTTGCACTGCTCGTGGTTATCGTTCTGTGCATAGTTTTCAGCATGGTGGGCAAGCCCTATACAAAGCCTGTTGACAGTATGTTCAAGGCTATGTCCAAGGGTGACGGTCAGGCACTCGTTGATGCTCTTCCCGAGTACTATACAGATTTCTATGAAGATAATTACATGGGCGACAAGTATGACACTCTTGCTGAGTTCTTTGAGGACGAAATGCTTGAAAAGCTGGTTGACGGCCTTGAAGATGATTACGGCAAGAACGTAAAGATCACCTACAAGGTGGTAAAGAAGAAGGAGATCAAGAAGAAGGATCTTAACGACCTTGAAGAAAGCGTGGAAGACCGCTACGACGAAAAGGTCAAGGTAGAAAAGGGCTACGAGTTAAAGCTCAAGGCTACCGTAAAGGGCAGCGAGGATAAGGATACAGATACCGCAAGGATCAACGTTTACAAGATAGACGG
>CADBTD010000314.1 GCA_902797535.1 uncultured Ruminococcus sp.
CAAGGTCTGCGAGCCTGTGGTCGTATATAGCCTCGAATATCTCGCAAAGGTCGCTGTCAAGCATCGGGAGCACTACCTGCGTTTCGGCGTCGCCGAAGCGGCAGTTGTACTCAATTACCTTAGGTCCCTTGGGAGTAAGCATAAGCCCGAAGTACAGACAGCCCTCAAAGGTGCGTCCCTCTGCATTCATAGCCTCAATGGTCGGCTTGAATATCTTCTCCATGCACTCCTTGGCTATCTCCTCTGTGTAATAGGGGTTGGGCGCAACAGTGCCCATGCCTCCCGTGTTCAGTCCCTCGTCGCCGTCAAGAGCACGCTTGTGATCCATTGAGGATATCATCGGAACTACGGTCTTTCCGTCGGTAAAGCTGAGCACGCTGACCTCGGGTCCCGTAAGGTATTCCTCTATAACTATCCTTGCACTCGACTTACCGAATTTCAGCTCGTCTATCATCTCGTGCACTGCGTCAACAGCCTCCTGCTCGTTCTGAGCGAGTATAACGCCCTTTCCCAGCGCAAGTCCGTCAGCCTTTATTACTGCGGGATAGCTGTTCTGCTTCTTGAGATACTCGATAGCAGGTGCGCTTTCGGTAAATACCTCATATGCCGCAGTAGGTATGTTATACTTCTTCATCAGCTCTTTCGAGAATACCTTTGAGCCCTCTATAATGGCAGCATTTGCCTTCGGTCCGAAGGTCTTGAAGCCCTTTGCCTGAAGAGCATCTACCATTCCAAGCACCAGCGGGTCATCGGGAGCTACCACCACCATGTCGGGCTTCAGCTTCTCCGCAAGAGCAACAACGCCCTCAACATCTGTGGCAGCCACGTCAAAGCACTCTGCGAAGCGCGATATGCCGCCGTTTCCGGGTGTGCAGTAGAGCTTTCCTACCTTAGGCGACTCAGCCAGCTTCATTATGATAGCGTGCTCACGTCCGCCTCCGCCTACTACTAATATATCCATCAGGATCATTCCTTTCAATTGAACGTTCTGTTCAGATCTATTGTTGTGATTATTGCATACAGATCACTCAGATAATCCGTTACAGCATCTGTGCTTCCTGCATAATATATCGTGACCGCCCTGCCCTTGTGACACATACAGGTGACATTCATCACAAGATCATCCTTGCTGAATGAAGCAGTGTAATACTCATAGGGCTTTTTCCCCGAGATAAGCGAATCACGGTCATAACCTTCACGGTCCATCTTGATACACATATCGCTCATCATATTTTCCGATGTGAAGGTCTTGTCACCCGTGTCATCAAATCTTATGATAAGCCCGATATCATTTATGTGCCCCCTGGGATACAGGGTATACTCTGTTATTGCGTACTCAGGCGCTTTTGTGTCTTCAAGCGCCCATATCTCGGAATCATATCTCAGCGAGCCGCAGTTATTTGATAATGTGACAGGGTCCGTGAACTCCTTCTCCGGAAGTTCAAGTGACTCCCTCATAGAAGGTACCGCAATTTCCGAAATGTCTTCGGTCTCCTCAGCAGTTTTCTCCGCCGAAGCCGTCTTGTAGCCCAGCTTCTGACGTATCCCGTCATTGTTCAGTGCCGCTTTCGTGCCGAAATATCCGCTTATAAGCACCACCACTGCCGTACATAAAGCAGAAAGCCTGTTTATCATGCGCTCTTCAGGTGTTGAAGCCTTGAAACTCAGCTTCACCGTTTCACCTGTTTTGGTCTGAGTGCTTTGCTCAGGTCTTGCCTTAGCTTTTTTATCCGCTGGTCTTGCATTGTCCGAAGCCGGCGGATCATACCAGGGACGCTGTTCTGCCCTGCGGTCTCTATACCTTGACGAAGTCCTCGTCTGCGAAGGTCTTGCTTCATTTCTGTAGTTCGGAGTAGTGTTCACAGCCCCGAAATTCTTTCGCTCCACCTTCTGCACACGGGGTCTTCCCCCATTCGGGTCGGACGTTTTATAGACATACTTCGGCTCTCTGCTCTCGGGAACGGGAACTATCCTCTCCTCGCCGTCAGTTGTCATAGGCTGTCCGCCGCAGTATGGACAGTACTTCGGATAGGTGCCGAGTATCTGACCGCACATACTGCATTTTAGTAATCTGTTTGCCATATCGTTTTATGCTTCTCCCACAGAACGTGTCTTGGTCACGTCCTGTTTATTTCTTTATCTATTTCCTGCTTTTGCCATTTTTATATATCAGACTGATAGGTCTGAATATATCAGTCTGATAGGTCACAATATATCAGTCTGATACATATTAGTATATCAGTCTGATACATAAAAATATATCAGACTGATATAATTTTTGTCTGTTTGATCAGTGGTGGAAAAGTCTTATTCCGGTGAACGCCATAGCCATCCCATACTTGTTGCAGGTCTCGATAACGTTGTCATCACGGATAGAGCCGCCCGGTTCGGCTATGTACTTTACGCCCGACTTAAAGGCTCTTTCAATGTTGTCGCCGAAGGGGAAAAATGCGTCGGAACCGAGTGCTACATCGGTGTTCTTAGCAAGCCATGCCTTCTTTTCCTCGCGGGTGAAAACAGCAGGCTTTTCCTTGAATATAGTCTGCCATGTACCCTCTGCGAGAACGTCTTCATACTCGTCACCGATGTAAACATCTATAGCGTTATCGCGGTCTGCACGGCGGATATCGTCCTTAAACTGAAGTCCCATTACCTGCGGCGACTGACGAAGCCACCAGTTATCGGCCTTCTGACCTGCAAGGCGGGTGCAGTGTATTCTCGACTGCTGGCCTGCACCGATGCCTATAGCCTGTCCGTCCTTGACGTAGCATACAGAGTTGGACTGGGTATATTTCAGGGTGATAAGGGAGATAAGGAGATCCATTTTCTTATCATCGGGGATATCCTTATTTTCGGTAACAACGTTTGAAAGCATATCGTTATCTATAAGAAGCTCCTGTCTTCCCTGTTCAAATGTAACGCCGTATACCTGCTTGCGCTCGATAGGGTCGGGGGTATAGCTTTCATCTATCTGAATGATATTGTATGTGCCCTTGCGCTTTGACTTGAGTATCTCAAGTGCTTCATCGGTATATCCCGGGGCGATAACGCCGTCGGACACTTCACGCTGTATCATCTTTGCGGTAGGTACGTCGCACACATCGGAAAGTGCGATAAAGTCGCCGTAGCTGGACATTCTGTCTGCGCCGCGTGCCCTTGCATATGCACAGGCAAGGGGGCTGAGCTCTTCAAGGTCATCTACCCAGTATATCTTTTTGAGCGTGTCGGAAAGAGGCTTGCCTACTGCTGCACCTGCAGGGGAAACGTGCTTGAAGGATGTAGCTGCGGGAAGACCGGTGATCTTCTTGAGTTCCTTTACCAGCTGCCAGCCGTTGAATGCGTCGAGCAGGTTGATATAGCCGGGCTTTCCGTTAAGTACGGTGATAGGCAGGTCGCTGCCGTTCTCCATAAATACTCTTGACGGCTTCTGATTAGGGTTGCAGCCGTATTTTAAAAGCATTTCATTTGCCATTGTTATTACCTCCGAAAAAAATTGTAAGTATATAAATGATCAGTCGCAGTCTGCATAAAGCAGGTATTTACCGCAGACAAGGCACTTAAAAAGATAGCCCTGCATACTGCCTTCGTTTTCCAGGTACTTGCGTACATCTTCTATATCAAACATAGAAACGTCTTTGCGGTAGATATCTTCAAGGCTGTCAGAAAGACCCATTTCTTCAAGTTCCTTCATGCCGACATATCCCACAAAGGCACAGTAGTCACCGCAATGTGCCAGCCAGTATTCCTGCTGCCAGCCGATGTACCCGGGAGTACGGCAGATAAGCTCATCGGTCTTATCTTCATCATCGACTTCATCGCAGCTTTCCGGATCCTGAAACTCACCGTCGAACTTTTCGGCAGCAGTTCCGTCCGAAATGCACCATGGGCACAGGCATTCCACCTCATCCTCGGAAAAGAACGGATTTTCGTAAACATACTCTGTTTCCTTTCCGCAGCATTCGCATATCCGAGGTTCATCAGTCTTCTGAAAAGCACCTGTAGAAAGCGGGTCGGGATGATATCTGAATCTTGGCAATTGTGAGCGCATAATTTCTGCCCTCCGATCAATTGTACGTTATTTTGTATACTTATTTACCACCTTGGTCTTTTCAGCGCCTGTAGCGATGTCTATGTAGCGCACGAAAAGCGATACCTTATTATCCTCATTGAGTGCGTTCCACAGACCGTCGGTGAACTCATCGATATCGTCGGGGATATTGACCTTTTTGGGTTCGCCTTCAAAGCTGGGCAGCGGCGAGCCGTCACCCATATAGGTGTGGATGAAATGACCTATGCCCGACACGGGGTTCGCATAAGCAAAGGTGAAGCGCTGGCAGCTTGACGGGTCGCCGTCGGCGGACTTGAGAATAGACATAGCGTAGTTGTATGTGCCGTTCTCAACGTGCATTATGCCTGATATCCTGGGGGTATAGTTGGGAGCGTCGTCCTCATACTCTCTTGTGCGAAGGCTCTGCTCAAAGGTCTGCTGCTTGTCCATAAGCTCGTAGATAGTATCGGTCTGGTCGCCGTTGGTCACGATAGTCTTATTTCCCAGCTTTCTTACGGGGGCATAGATGATAAGGTGCGGGTCGCTGAGCTTTGAAGGGTCGGCAGCCTCGGTGCGTATACCGTCGGCTGTTTCGGTGAACACGCGGTTGCGGCTGTTTACGCTTCTGCCCATGATGAAGTAAGCAGTGACAGCGCTTTTGCCGTCGGCGGATTTGCCGATAACTATGCCTCTGCCGGGGTAGCTGTTGCCTTTAAGTTCTTCGTAGATGTCAAGTGTTTTCATAGGTTTGACCTCCCATTTTTTATTATAGCACAGACAGCCGATTGCTGTCTGTTTGATCTTCGGAAAAAAAATCTTACAGGTCGACGTAAGCCCTGCCGTCCCTGACGGTTATGCGGTCTTCGCAGAACAGCGCCACAGACTTCGGCAGTATCTTCCATTCAACGTTTTCCATAATGCGGCGCTGAAGTGTTTCGGGGGTATCGTCGTTTCTCACCTCGACGGTGTCCTGCATGATTATCGGGCCGCCGTCACATTCTTCGGTAACGAAATGAACTGTTGCGCCCGATACCTTTACGCCCTTTTCGAGGACTGCCTCATGTACATGGAGCCCGTAAAAGCCCTTGCCGCAGAAGCTGGGGATAAGTGCGGGGTGCACGTTCATCATCTTGTAGGGGAAGGCTTTTACTATCTGTTCGTCGAGTATGGTCATAAAGCCTGCGTACACCACAAGGTCTGCCTTTTCCTCGATGAGGGCATCGGTGACTGCCTTTGTGTATGAGGCAATGTCGGGGTAATCCTTTCTTGGTATGACACGGGACTTTATGCCGTTCTGTGATGCCCTTTCAAGAGCGTACACGCCGTCCTTTGAGGCGATGACGCAGGTGATGCGGCCCTCTTTTATGATGCCGCTTTTTTCGGCGTCGATAAGCGCCTGAAGATTTGTTCCGCCGCCCGATACGAGCACGCATATGTTTTTCATTGGTA
>CADBTD010000315.1 GCA_902797535.1 uncultured Ruminococcus sp.
CAATTCGTCGATGATAAGCACCAGACCGCTCCACTTGATGAAAGACACGAGCATATCAATCCTGTCGGCGGAAACTATCTCCTTTTTCAGCTCGGTCATCATCTGAGGTTCGTGGCCTGCGCCAGTGAACAGGGAGCTCGATGCAAGGGAGGTTTCGGGGCGCGTCATAGTGATGCGGCGTTTCATAGTGTCCGCATTATTCTGCATATTTGCAACTGCAAGAAGCTGTTCCGCACGCTGGTCAACGCTCAGACCGTCGAACTCCTCGTCACCCGTAAGCTCGGTAACTGCCGAAACTATCCTGTTGGCAAGTCCCAGCTGACCTTCGATATCATCACTTGCAAGCCGTGAGAGTCCCTTTTCAATGACTTCGGAGAGATACCCTGCCAATACCTGCGGAGCCTCCGCCTTGTCGATATTTCGCTTGTCGATAAGCTGCGCAGAATCATCTATTTTATCCGACAGATCTTTATTTATGACTTGTTCGTACAGTCCTGGTCTGAGCATAGGGGACACCTCCGATAATTTGTTAAACGAGCAGTAATTGTTTGTAATATTATAACATATTTCGCTGCAACTTGCAATGTATTTTGGGTATTTTGGTGTGTCTTGCGAAATAAATAAAGGCATCCTGTGGATTTTCACAGAACGCCTTAGCATTTACATATATTCAGTTAATTTACACGTTTCGCCTGTGTACCTGTAATCGCCGTTCTCAACGTATCTACAGCCGTTGTCAGTCATTTCAATGGGCTCTTTACAGATAACCGTTACCCAGTGATTGATCATGATATGCGGCTTTACCTCGACTATCTTACCGCTGCAGTCATCGTCATGGCGGACATCATAAACAGATAAGCATTTGGGTATCGTCTCTCGATCAACTCTCATGCAGGTGAACAGGACGGTATGTACGAAAAGCTCCGGATACACCACATTTTCCGGGATATGCCCATTATCTGTATTATTGGTACCGAGAAGATAATATCTGAGACCGACATCGGCAGCATAGTATTTATCCGGCAGTTTCAGGTGTTCCTTCCTCTTAATGTCATATCTTCCGACACGGTACATAAGAAGACTAGATGCGGCGTGTGGACGGCGTTGGAGAAATACCAAACGGTCAGCCTGTTACGGCCGTGTACGTCAGCAGATACGGTCAATGCCTGCTTATACAGGCTTGTCAAAGGCTGCGATATACCTTTCGGGCTGAATATAGAAATCGCCGTAGGAAACATTGGCATTCGACCTGTCAAGCAGTTCTGAACTCACCCAGCTTTCCGCATTTGTTATGGTATCGGAGTATCTGAATTCAACGCCGCTGTCGGCGGTGCGGTAGGCATTTACGCATATCCAGTGGGAATATCCCCGAAATTCTTCCAGAACAGCGCCGCCGCCGTAGCAGACCTCCAGTACCGCAGGCCGTCCTGTTGAGATAAGCTCCATAAGCGTCTGTTCGGTAGACTTTTCTGTGCGGTGGTCCGTAAGGCGGTACCCCTCAAAGCCGTTCTCCTCAAGATACCTGTTCACAGAATTGCTTATCTGGAACCCTGCAAGATAATACTGCGGCGCTCCGCAGCTGTACTCATCACCGAGCGCCGAATAACCCCGTATGGTGTTCATTCTCTCTGTCAGGTCGTCCCCCGTCACATAAGAGATGCTTTGAAGTATCAGTGTGCCCGCCGTCGCACCGCAGGCGGTACCTCATGCAAGTTCACAGCTGTACTGATAGAATGTGCCCGTATCTATATAACACTCCGCAGGAAGCTCGGCAGGCTCGGGGATATCGGACACAGCCGTTGCTGCGGCAGAGGTCTGCGCCGCAGTTTCTGCGGACGTTACCGAGGTGACCGTCTCTTCGGAGACCGTCTCTTTGGTGACCTGCGGCTGCACAGTTTCGGATACCGACGTTACCGTGTCAGCAGGGAAAGAGGCATCTGTCCGTGAAGTATTTTCGTAACTCTGTGCCGCACCGCATGAAGTAAGAAACACCGCCGCAGCAGCTATAGCCGTTAATTTTTTCATCGCTGTTCCTCCCTTCCGTGTCTTTGCTGATATAATTATACCATACCGAGGCGCAAATGTAAAATGCCGTCTGATAATACCGCTATAGCTTTTGGTAATGACCGTATAGTTGTGAGATAAAGGCTTTTTGCGCAGATATCCGCACACTGTTCGGCTACAATGAAAAAATATCGGCAGGAAGAGTATTCTCCCTGCCGAGTAATATGTATGGTCACCGGGAAAAACCGCAAGTCAAGTAAAACGGAGCATTTCATTTCTTTTTGACAGCTTTTCCCTGAGCGTAATTATCAGACAATACATTATAAAAAGAAAAACTCCGTCCCAGACTATGCCAAAAATCATCGGGAGAAGATCTCCTGCATCATCATAACCCTTGACGTATTTGGTTTCTGGATGCTCGGGATCATATCTTATATTGATGACCTGACCTTCTTTTATCCGTTTAGAAGTTATGAGGGTGTCATTGAACAGCTCCCCGTCAAGTTCGTAAGTATATTGTGCCGTATATGTGCTTTTGATGTAGTGCCTATGATTGCTGCTCATTCTTTCGATCTCACGTTCACACGAAACACTGTCAACTGTACCCGTCGTTTCTGCTTTACAGGAAGCGGTAAATGAAAGCTCCTTTACCGATACGCCGATCATCGCTATACCGAAGATCAGAAAAGGGACACACACAAGCAGTCCGATGATATTTCCCTTTATAGATGGCTTCTTTGTGATCTGTTCTGTCTTTTCACGTTTTTTTCTATTCATATCTATTCTTGCTTTATCTTTAGAGTTCCCGATGCGTCTTTTATGAGCAGGCCGAGTACCTGCCTATTTTGTAATTATACATCATCACCGCCGATAAGTCAACCGGCTGCGCCAGTTTTAAGCAGACGGACAAGCTGATGAAAGCGTTCTGACCGCACCTTTTATTGTCACAGCGCCTTTACTGCGGTTCCCATGAACCCTGCTGGCGGATACCCGTCCTGCGGGCTTCTTCGGTAAGCCTGTCGATCTCTTCATCTGTCAGGTCTGCTTTCAACGCTTCGGACAGCTTTTCCGCATAGGAGGGCTTAGTTATGCCCACTATGGGGACTGCGCCCTTTGCCATAGCCCAGAGTATCGGTATCTGTGACCTGTCGATGCCGTGTTTGTCTGCGATATCCTTCATCATGCCGAGAAGTTGCTCTATCTTCCTGAATTTGCTTTTTGGAAAAGCAAGGTTTCTCATGGAAAATGTCGGGAAATGGTTTTCGGCGTTATATCTTCCCGCAAGCGCTCCCTGCTCGAGCACCATATAGGCATAATATGTGATGCCGCTGCGAACGCAATAGTCGATAAGCGGCTGCTGATCGTTTCGCAGCAGGCTGAAATGATTCTGCACCGCACCGAGCTTCAGTCCATGCTTATCAAGAAAACTCTCCGCAGTCTTTATGTCGGTCATAGAAACGTTTGATATGCCGACAGACTTTATCCTGCCGTCCTTCATAAGCGGTACTGCTTCCTTCAGGTTTTCAAGCAGATTATTTGGCTTGTGTATCCAGAAAAGGTCTGCCGACTTTATCCCGAGACGCTCCATGCTTTCGGCAAAGGACTTTTCAAGCGCTCCGCTTTTAAACTTCCTGTTCGGGAAGTACTTTGTGGAAATAAAGATGTCCTCTCTGCCTTTGATAAGATTTCCGAGCAGTCTTTCGCAGGAGCCCATGCCGTACACTGCGGCGGTATCCCATTTCAGGAAACCCAGCTCCACAGCCTTTTCAAAAGTGTTTTTCAGTGCGGCTTCATCATAGCCTTTCCCGAAGATCATCTTTGAGCCGTTATAGCCCGAGCCCCACGCCCATGTTCCTATCATAACATCATTGTTCATATTCTGCTCTCCTCCTTCATGGCGGTCCTTATCCTGCTCAGCGATTCGGGGGCTATGCCCAGATAAGTGGCGATATGCTTCAACGGGACCCTTTCGCTCAGGTCGGGA
Organism: uncultured Ruminococcus sp.; assembly: GCA_902797535.1. GTDB lineage: Bacteria > Bacillota > Clostridia > Oscillospirales > Ruminococcaceae > YE71. Next base: position 3,989 of record CADBTD010000315.1, read on the forward strand.
TGCCGTTTTTTGAAATGCAGGTAACGTTCTGCGGCATTTTCCACAAGGAACCCGTTTTCACGGTACATCTTGTATCTCAATGCAGATTCAAGAATTGTTATCCATACATCCTTGAAAATGACATTATCACGGATAAGTTCTTTTATCTTCACGACCTCGCACAGCATCAATGTAGTCTCTTCAAGGGTCTCCCACATACATATCCTCTCGGTGAAGCCCAATGCTCCCTCGTCTATGCACAGCGTACCCTCAGGCGAAAAACCTCTTGTTATGTCATTTCCGTCTTCATCGACATAATAGCTCCTGACCATTCCGCCAAGGACCATTCCCGCAACCGCTGTATCATCGCCGATCGAGGAAAGGAGATTTCCCTTAGGCAACACACGAAAGGTCGAAAGAGCGACGAGCTCTCCCAGCGTTTCTTCATCGATACATACATTATATTTGTCTGCAAATGCCTTTAACCTGCCTGTGAGATATTTTTTATCCATAACCATTCCTCCTGCAGTCATGAAGCAGTTTTCTTCCTGACGTCCTGTACTTTATTATAACACATAAAAAGACGTTTGTCATTGATGTATGTTAGTTTTTTTCATGATTTCTTTGCGAAAATGCCATTTCTGCGAAGGGCAGTATATCTGCGCACAGCAGAGTGCGTAAGGAGCTTTGCAGTCTTTCCGTTACAGCTTCCGGCTCAATGCCTGCTTTCTGTCCTCGACAAATGTATCCCGCTTGTCAAGATAAGTGAACACTGTTTACATAACTTTCACAATTTGCCGTCCCCAAAATAAAAAAGAGATATTCTCTTTCATAAAATGAGAAAATATCCCTTTTCGCTTATGGTATTCTTCATTTGCCGTACGCTGATTCACTGTCCGAGTTCACCGATAAATCTTTTTATCTCCGATGCAGCTCTGTCGGGGTCTTCAACATGAACATAGTGGCCGCAGTCCATATCTATGTATTCCTGCTTGTTATCGGTATAGTTCCGGTAAAGCTGCAGATATTTATCGGGATCGTTCGGGAACTGCACTTTCGCCTGCTGTTTTGATATGAAAAACAGCATCGGGACATCGGGTACGCCGTTATCTGAAATGGTCTGCATATTCTTTTTGCACCACTCGGCTTCATGCATCATGGTCTTTGACCCTCTGCGGGCATATATCAGCGCCTTGTACTGCGCTTTTTCATCTGCGGTAAGATACGGCGAGTTTATGCCCCACTCCAGGCTGTTTGTATCGACAAGACGGAACAATCCCGAATTCACCATGTAATACATGACCTTATCAAGGAATATGGAATCGCCGCTTTCCTCATGGTAACCCGGGACAGCGATATCCAGTGCCGCAATGCCTTCGACTTCTTCGGGATAGGTCTGAGCCCAGTATATCGCTTCTATCCCCGAAGCGGAATGCGGACAGAGTATATACGGACCTTCTATGCCCGAATTTTTCAGCGCTTCACGGGTCTGACTCAGCATAGTGTCAACGTCACGGGGCGCATCTGTTTCATCGCTGAAGCCATAGCCGAATTTCTCCACGACGGCGATACGGCATTCATCGCTCAGCTTATCATAAAGCGGCTTGAAATCCAGTATGGGCGAGGGTGTTCCGTAGCCCGACATAAAAACTATCGTATGCTCACCGCTGCCCTCAGTATACACGCACATCTTACCGCCGCCGACCTCTGTCATAACGCCCGTAGGCTGTGAAATGAGCGGTCTCTCTCTGCTCAGCATTACTCTGTGATAAATAAACACTCCGAGCAGAAACAGTATCAACAGACATATCACTGCCGCCAACACTCTGAAAATGATCATTACTGCCTTTTTCATGTGTATCATACTCCTTTATCGCTTTTATAAGGCCGCACAGCCGGGCTCATATCTTATTGAGCAGATATATTATCATGTAGTGCGCAGGGTAGAAAGCATAGAAAAACCATTTTGCAAACACGGGATGCCTGCCTTTTTTACCGTTATATAAAACGGTCATGCAAAGATATGCCGCTGTCATCGCAAGTATGCCGCCTGTCAGAACGGCTGCTGAGGTAAGCGGCGGGAGCTTTCCTGCAAGAGCCGAGCAATAAACAGCATTGTATATCAGCGTCAGGGTCATATATACGCCAAAACGCAGCTTCGGTCTGTCACGGAAAATATGCAGTCCCACTATGAACAGAACACCGAATATGAGCCATTCCGAGATCAGCAGCACTGTCACAGCATCACAGAGCAGGACAAGCGCCGCCCTCTGCCACAGCTTATACCTGCTTTCCAGAGCTATAACGGAAAGCAGTCCGAGCAGCAGGGTAAAGATGATATTGAACGAATGCCAGCCGTTTACTTCCCAGAAAACGAACCACTCGAACAACTGTGTGACCAGTGCAAATATCAGCAGTCTGAGTGCATATTTTTTCCTGTCACGGGTGTACCTGTACCCGTCGGCTATAAAGAAAAACATAACGGGCGGACAGAAAAGAGAGGCTTCTTCAAGCAGTATCTTCCATAACGGCAGTCTGTAAATTGCAAGCGTATCTTCGGGCGCATCGAGCAGTGCGCTCCATGATATAAGATGCCCGACAAACATCAGCCCTATCGCAAGATACTTCACCATGTCCCTGTTCAGTACCTTCAATTTATCTTTGTTCATTTACATCACACCTCTCTCCTGCCTATCCGTTGTAATCGTAAAACAGCCTGTCCAGCAGACTGTCAAGGCCTTTCCTGTCGCCCAGCGCCGCCCTGATGAAAGTCCCGATATTGCCTATCATCAGCTTCAGATACAGCCAGTCGCCCATATCATCGTATTTTCTTGTGGAATTGATAAGCACGTTTCTGCGCAGAACGCCGTATTTCTTTCCATGGCGCTTTCCGTAGGCTTTCAGCACCTTTGCGGTAGCGGCGTCCTCCATAGCCTTCTTTTCCACAAATCCGCCCACAGCATCAAAGGTCTTTTTCTCTGCCCAGAAAATGCCGCAGTACAGCCCCGTTACACCGAAAGACACCCTGCACATCAGGTCATTGAGATACAGCGGCAGAGAATACCTCTCAAAACGGATAGGTGCGCCGCCTCCGATGTATTTTCCCGTTCCCATAAGATGCGATATCTCTTTCAGCGTTCCTTTCGTCATGCGGTTGTCGCAGTCTATCGTCACGATGATATCTCCCTTTGCC
>CADBTD010000316.1 GCA_902797535.1 uncultured Ruminococcus sp.
AATCTGCTGCCGCAGCTTGCAAAGGCAGGAGTAGTTGACGCAGGCGGAATGGGTCTTGTGATAGTATTCAACGAAATGAAGAGAATATTTAACGGCGGCAGCATAACACCTGCGGCAAGCAAGGAAAGCAGCAAGCAGCCTGTTACTGTTGAGTCTTTTTCGGATGTGGTAGGTATGTATGATACCGAGATACATTTCACCTACTGCACAGAGATGATAATAACCAAGAAAGAGGGCTGCGGTTCAGCTGACGCTCTCAGGGCGTATCTTGAAACGATAGGCGATTGTGTGCTTGTAGTTGAGGACGATGATATAATCAAGTTCCATGTACACACAAATGACCCGGGACTTGCCATGCAGAAGGCGCTTGAATTCGGTTATATCAATCTGCCGAAGATAGAGAATATGAAGCTTCAGCATGAAACAAAGCGCAAAGACGTTGAAAAGGGCTATACATCGGTAAAGCCCGAAAAGAAGTACGGATTTGTAGCGGTCGCGGCAGGAAGCGGTATTGAAGCAATGTTCACCGATGCGGGCGTTGACTGTGTGGTAAGAGGCGGTCAGACCATGAACCCCTCAACTGAGGACATACTGAAAGCTATAAGTTCCTGTCCTGCTGAAACGGTATTTGTACTGCCGAACAACAAGAACATCATAATGGCGGCCGAACAGGCTATGAAGCTCGTTGAGGACAGAAAGGTATGCGTGCTTCAGACAAGGTCTATACCTCAGGGTATGAGCGCTATGATGGCGTTTGACCCAGATGCGGATCTTGCAGAGAACCGCACGAACATGACAGAGGCTCTTGAGAGAGTTTCAACGGGTCAGGTGACCTTTGCAGCAAGGGACAGTGATTTTGAGGGTCATGCCATAAAGAAGGGCGAGATACTCTGCATGGAGAACGGAAAGCTCGCATTTACCGATAAAGACGTGACAAAAGGCGCATATAAGCTGACAAAGAAGCTCGTAAAGGGCGACACCTCATACATCACGATACTCTATGGTGCAGACGTTACAGACGATGCCGCAGAGAATCTGTGTGCTATGATACAGAAGAAATTCAGCGGTATCGATGTCAACATGATGCGAGGCGGTCAGCCCGTATACTACTACATCATTTCGGCCGAGTGATAAAACAGGATGACATAAGGACTGCACGTTCGTGATAAAGCGTGCAGTCCTTTTTTTTCTGTATAGAGTATTGCAGGCATCAGTGCTGATAATTCATAACGATATCGTCCTTGTACTGTTCCTGTACCTTGATTATCTCATCAAAATGCAGAGTAAATGCGGCAACTACCTCGGGGTCAAAGTGAGTGCCCGATTCCTCATTTATCATGCGGTATGCATCTTCGGCAGACCATGCTTTTTTATATGAGCGCTGGCTTGTAAGTGCGTCGTAAACGTCAGCCACGGCACATATTCTTGCGGGGAGGCTTATTTCCTTGCCTCTGAAACCAAGATAGCCGTTGCCGTTCCACCATTCGTGGTGCTGCTGTGCTATAAGTCTTGCCATTGACATTATCTCACCGGGAGCGTTATGCAGAAGGCTCTCACCTATAACAACGTGACGGCGCATCACCGCAAATTCGGCTTTAGTCAGCTTGCCCGGCTTTTCGAGTATTTCCGGAGGTATGAGCAGTTTGCCTACGTCATGCATCATGGTGGCTATGCGTATACTGTTGACCTCGTGAGGGTCAAGACCGAGTGCCTCGGCTATTACACGGCTGTACTCGGAAACTCTCTTAACGTGTTTGCCTGTCTGACCCGATTTTGCTTCGGTGATCTCCGCAAAAGCAAGAGTGACCTCTTCCTGCGACTCTATCGTCTGGCGGGAAAGAGTAATTATCTCGCTGCTTTCTTCGATATGGCGAAGGAGTATGCTGTAGGATATCTGTGAAGCTGCGTAAAGCAGCAGAGCGAATGCAAGTATTATAAAGTAGTATGCTGTTTCGAGGTAGCCGTTTTTGTCGAGCATGAATTCAAGTGCGAGAAGTATGAGCAGAAGAATAAAGTTGATTATCGGAAGAGTATTTATCTGGTCAAGGACTTCCGAATGTTCCTTCTGCCGCATAAGCTCTATTTTATCGGCTGAGGGCATATAGAATATCAGCAGCATAAGTATGAAGCTGCCCATTGAGATAAGGTTGGATATAGTAGGGTTTATATCAGCTATAGGCATAGTTATCAGAGTGCTTGTGACATACATGAAAAGCACTGCCATGTATATGAAAACGCCTAAATTTCTTGAGCAGCCGACAATACCGCAGTAATGCCGTATGACGAGCTTTGTAAGAGGTACAGCTATGAGGAATGCGAGCACTATAAGTATCAGCATTACGTCGGCCTGAGTGCTGTTGAAAAGCGAGATGCCTTTAGCGGAAGTATCTATGGTTATGCCCTTTTCGGTGATGGTGGGCAGTATTGAAAATTCGGACAAGTCGTGGATAACGCCGAATGACAGCAGTATCCTTCCTATGACTATCTGCACTATAAGAAATACGAGTACAAGTATGAAAAACAGTCCTATCGGGGAAACAAGGATCAGTCTGAAGAGCTTTTTTCTTCTCAGGCGCTTTTGTGCCTTATCGTTTTTATCCCCCGATTTTGACAGGAAAATTATATCGTTAAGAAACAGGAATATCATCGCAGGTATCAGCATATTGATGATACCGCTGACAATGACTATGATCTTTTCTGCGTTCATATACAAAGCTCTGATCCCCCCCTTCAAGAAAAAAGCTGTATAGACTGCAAAAGCATATACTTATCTATTTTATATTGTATCACATTAAATGTCATTTGTCCAGTATTTTAACTAAACTTTTGTTATGTGTAATAATATTTTAATATATCTGCGTCAATTATTACTGAATGGTTTAATAACGGTATATAAGCATCAGCTAATATTCTTTTAGATACGGTAAAAAAAGGGTATTTCATGGAATAGAACAAAAAAAGAGGGGTCTCTTTGTGCAAAGGGGCATATTTAAGGGCAAATTTTTATAGAGCTATTGACGAATACATTAATAATATGTTATAATAATTAATGTATGAGAAGACGGAGCACTGTGTAAAGCTCCGCGGAGAAATGAAGCGAGCCTTCATTTTATATAAGGGTAAGAAAAAGAATATGGTAAATTGGAGGTCGCCATGAGTCAGACAGAAAAAGCGGTACAGTATACGACTTATTCGTCCTATAAGGAAACAGTCGCAACACTTACTGAGAACCTGAAGGAGCTTCTCACATTAAGTGAGGAGATATCACTGTCAAACACTGCGGATTCGATAAGGGAAACCATTGAAAAATCGGCAGGAGAACATTTTGAGGTAGCTATAGTCGGCGAATTCAAGCGAGGAAAGTCTACGCTGATAAATGCTATGCTGGGGCAGGATGTGCTTCCTGCGGATGTGCTTCCCGCTACTGCGACCCTCAACCGTGTGACATACAGCGAAGAGCCGTATGTGCAGGTAGAATACAAGGACGGACGCTCTGAAAGAGTTGACATAGAGGAGCTTGAAAACTATGTTACCAAGCTGACTCTCGAGTCTGAGGAGATAGCCGAGACCGTAAAAGAAGCTACTGTATACTATGACACGGATTTCTGCCGCAACAACGTTGATATCATAGACACTCCGGGTCTTAACGATGACGAGCAGATGACCAATGTAACGCTTTCGATACTGCCGAAGATAGATGCGGCTGTATTCGTTATAAGTGCAAATTCGCCTTTCTCACAGTTTGAGAAGGATTTTCTTGAAAAGAAGATGCTGACTTCCGACGTAGGAAGGATAATATTCGTTGTAAACTGTTTCGGCACATTCTCTCCCGAGGACGAGAACAAGATAGTCGAGACGGTACGCACAAGAATAACCAAGTACGTCATGGACAAGGCAAAGGCGGTAATGGGCGAGGATTCGAGAGAATTTGCCGTATACAAGCGCAAGATAGGAACTCCGAGAGTAATAGGAGTATATGCTAAGAGAGCGCTTACCGCAAAGAAGATAGAGGATCAGGGACTTCTTGAAGATTCAAACTTCCCTGAGTTTGAAAGAGCGCTCGAGACCCTTCTTACCAAGGAAAGAGGCGCTATAACCCTTCAGATACTTGCAAACAAGATAACAAATTCGGGCACTGAGATACTGCGTTCGGTAGTAATGCAGGAAAATGCGCTGATGATGGCGAACGATGAGTTCATGGAGCGTTATGACGCAGCCATCGAAGAGATCGAAGAGATCAGAAACAAGAAGCGCATGGAGTTCGTAAAGATAAACAATGCGGCAAACCAGGTGTTCGACGATCTGCAGCCCGTGCTTGACAGCTACTGGGACAACATAGAGGAAGCCGCTATGAAGGTCATAGACGGCTACCGCATGGACAGCACGGATTTCAAGCGTGACAAGCTGAAGATAGTTACCGCAAAGCTGACCGACAAGATAAAGGAAAGCATCTCGGACAGGGCACAGCTTATATGTGAGCAGATACAGAACAGCATAAATGTTGCTGTAAGCTGTGAGGCTGAAAGATTACAGGACTTTGAGAAGGAATTCTTTGAGTCGGTAGTCAAGATACAGGAGATGTTCATAATCCCCGACAAGATATCCAAAAACGGCACAGCTTCGGAAAAGGGTATCGGTGCAGCGCTCGGTTCGGTAGGCGGCGGTATAGCAGGCGGAATTTTCTTAGGATTCAGAGAGGCAGGCGCAAAGGGCGCACTTCTCGGAGGCGTAACAGGACTTGTGAGCTTCTCATCCATATTCTTCACTGCTGTTCTGGCACTTTCGCCTGCATGGCCTATAGCACTTTCGCTCATGGCAGTTGCGGGACTTGCGGGAACATTCACAGCAGGTCTTGCGATAGACAAACTGCTCATAAATGAGAGAATAGACAGGTACAAGACAAACTTCAAGACACAGGTCAAGAAGCAGTTCCACGAAATGAGACTTACCAACGACTTTACCGAAACAGTAAGACGTCAGGTATACTCGGCATTCGACGGACTGAAAGCAAGGATAGAGGAAGAGACTGAGATAATACTCAGAGATACTCAGGAAACTCTTGACAATCTGAACGCACTCAAGAACGAGAAGAATGATGTTTCCGAGCGTGAGATGGACAGACTTCACAGCATAGCACAGAAGGCAAGCTCGATAGTAGCGGACGCATATGTTGTAAGAAAGGCTGTATCCGAAGCAGCGGAGGAAAGCAGCAAGAATACTGCACAGGAAGATAAAAAGAATACTGCGGAGCAGCAGGATTAAGACAGGAGGATAAAAAGCATGACTGAAACCGTTTCAACGGTCAATCCGCTTTTGTCTATTGATACAGGCTTCCGCAGCTATCTGAATGCATACACACGTTCTTTTCAGAATCATATAATCGACGGTCAGCTCGATTATGCCTTTGATTCAGACCTTGCGATAAGGCAGAAGATAATAGGGCTTTCGGGCTGGGGAAGACTTTCAAAAGCTATAAATTCGGCGGATATTGCGGCAGAAGCCAAGCTGCTCTTCTTTAAATGCGAGCAGGCAGGCTCTCTTAAATATCCCGAGATATACGATATACTCAAGCGGTGCTGCGAAAGGCTCGAGCTGAATCTGCCAATAGTGCTTGTCAGAAAAGACTATGACAGACCGCTCATATACTCGATATCAAGTGATGTCATCGAGCCGTGCATAGTTATAACCAGGCAGCTTCTGGATATGTGCGACACGGATGAGCTTGAAATGCTGATCGGCAGCGAGTGCGGCAGGATACAGAACAACCACTGCATATACAGCTGGGCGTGCAGCTACCTCAATCTGAGCCGCAACGCCTTCAAGCCCTCACAGAAGAGCTACAGAGGCTCAGTGGGAAGTTCGGTAGTGGCTACGCTGATAGACTGGCTGAGGTACGCTGATATTACCGCAGACAGAGCAGGCATGATATGTATGTCACGTCCGGGACGCTTTGTTGAGGTGTTCTGCGGACTGCTGAACAAAGGCTATATTGACTTTTTCGGCAGAAGCCTTGAAACAATAGACGCAGCGAAGATCGAGAAGATCATAGATGTGAACCACACAACGGCGGCAAGAGCGCTAAAGCGTGATGAGTCGCTGACGGACCTTGAAAGAAGGCTGATAGCTTCGGCAGAGTTCCTTACCTGTGATTCACTTTTCAGATGGAGGAGAGATCTTGAGACCACGGCCCTGCACACAAGTACGGGTCAGGTCTGCGATGTAAGAAGCAACATAATACTTTCGGGGGGGCAGTGATATGACAGATATAAAGAACACCGCTGCTCACCGTGATATCGAAAGGATAAGAGAGGTATTCGGAGAGCTTTCCCGCAACAAAGAGCTGAGCTCTATAATGGGTAAGGACTTTACCGAAAATCTCAAAGACTGGAACGCACTTATCGACAAGCGCAGCGCCGAGCCGTTCACGCTTGTGATACTCGGTGATTTCAAGCGTGGAAAGAGCACTATAATAAATGCTCTTCTGGGGCGGGAGATAGCTCCGTCAAACGCATCACCCGAGACATATACCATAAACGAGATATCCTACGGCGAAGACAGAGAAGCTACGGCTGTGCTGGAAAACGGTCAGCGGGTACCTATGCAGATGTACGACATCACAAGGGAAAGGCTTGAAAAGCTGATGAAGATGTTTCCTTCAAAGGTGGAGTACATAGAGATACACGACAATGCACCCATACTCAAGGAGATACGCATAGTAGATACTCCGGGGCTTTCGGACCTTGATGAGCTTGACAGGCAGGTAACGAAGTATCTGGTAAATGCCGACGCCATAATGTATGCGGCAAATTGTCTGCTGCCTTTTTCGGAATCCGAGCAGCTGTATTTAGCGGCGCACGTTCAGCCGAGAAAATTCGGCATACTGTATGTGCTGGTGAATATGCTCGACGCTCTTGATTCGCAGAGCGACGTGGAAAAGATAATGAAGCGTTTCAGGGTGCTCAGCGAAAAAATAGTGCCTAATTCGTTTGTTTACGGTATAAGCGGAGCGGACGAGCTCAGCAGAAAGCTGGGAAGGCAGAGAAAGCCCGACAAGGGAACAAGAGATTTCTATGAAACGCAGTTCATGCAGTTTGAGATGTCGCTGCAGAGGGATATAATCCTGAAAAAGGATATAATCAGAACCGACAGAGTCATGACCATGCTTGCAGATATGGTGAGCGAAACTGCTGCAAAACTGCATATGTTCTCGGAAATGGCAGAGCTTGACTATAAGAAGCTGGAAGACAAGGCCAAAGGCTTTGACGAGGAGTGTACGCAGCTCGAGGCAGCACTTGAGGGCTGTAAGCCTTCACTGCATCTGGCAGTGACAGAAATGCAGCAGGAAGCCGAGAACTGGATGTACGAATTCTTTGCAAAGCTGAGAGTAAGCATACTTGAGATACGCGAAAAGGACGAAAACGGTGAGGACATATATCCTCCCGAGGACGTTGAGAAGTATTTCTATTCCTATCTTATGGAAAAGGTGGGTGAGGCTTACCGCACCTGTATAGAGTATCACCGTGACAGGCTGAATGAACAGGTGGACAAGATGAGCAGGCAGCTTTCAAAGAAGCTGGGCATAGAAGACCTGTCGCAGGTAAGTCAGGTGACATCGGTAGACAGGATAATGAGAACGCTGGGCAAAAAGGTGACGAGTCAGGTAATGGGAATGAAGCTTTTCGGTACTTCGGAAACATTCCCGCCCGCTACCATGAGCGCCTTTTCAAACATACTCGGCAGGAAAAAGCAGACTGATATAATAGATATAGCCCTTGAAAACTATGA
>CADBTD010000317.1 GCA_902797535.1 uncultured Ruminococcus sp.
ATAGTTTCCCTCTTGTACTCCCTTATGCAGGAAGCCAGTCTTTTTATCATACGCCGTTATCCTCCATTCTGTAAAGATTCTTTCTTATCATCACGCACACCTCAAAAAAGACCTTCAGCTTTTCTTCGGGTATGCCCTCAGTGACCTCACGCTCTGACTGCTGCAGCGCCGCTAAAGTTTCATGGTTAGCCATGCGCCCTTTTTCGGTCAGCACTATCTTTTTGAGCCGTGCGTCATGCTTTACCGACTGTCTTTCGATAAGACCCTTCTGCTCCATTAACTGAAGCATCTTAGATACAGTAGCCCTGCGAAGACAGAATCTGTCCTCAAGGTCACGCTGAAAAATATCTTCTCCCTCGTTCCCCTCAAGGTATCCCAGTATCCAGCCGCCGGATGATGTCACTGATTCCTCATCAGCGCCCCTTATCTGCATCAGCCTGCGCTTCATAAGATTCGATATCATCTTTACTTCGCCGCCTACACGCTGAGGCATACCGTTTTCGGGGGGCACCTGAGACTGCTCAGGCAGTTTTCCGTACCGCTTTTTCATAATACCACCTTTCCTTTATAACTCAGAGCAAAAACTTGCATCAGAACTATCCTGCCGCTTGATTCTTTCTTTACGATCGGGCGACAGATTGTCACACAAGCTGACTGTCAGTCAACTAACGATTATTATATCAAATATCCCCCTCTTTGTCAATAGAAACTCTGCACAAAATATAGTGAATATACTGTTAAGACCTGTATATCACGCACTTTACTTTTGACCTTTGATATGCTATACTATACATAATGATAACATATAGCAAAGGAGAAAGATCATGACCCTGCAGCAGCTGAGATACATAATAACCATAGCCGAAACAGGCTCGATAACCATGGCGGCACAGCGGCTTTTTATAGCACAGCCAAGCCTTTCAAAGTCTGTTTCCGAGCTTGAAAAGGAAATGGGGATAACTATTTTTGCCAGAAGCAACAGGGGCGTCTATCTCACCGAGGAAGGCACACGATTTCTTTCCTATGCACGTCAGATAGTCGAGCAGACCGATCTTTTAGAGAATGAATACAAGTCTGCGCCCCCTCCGAAAAGAGCATTTTCTGTGTCATCACAGCACTATGCCTTTGTAGTGAACGCCTTTGTCGAGCTTGTCCGTGAATACGGAAAAGACAGGTACGAATTTACACTGAGAGAACTCAAGACCGCTGAAATAATAGAAGATGTACGCACCCACCGAAGTGATATCGGGATACTCTTCCTGTCCAATTTCAACCGTGAGGTAATACGGCACATACTTTCTGCCGAGGAGCTTCATTTTGAACGGCTTTTTACTGCCAAGCCCCATGTTTTTGTCAGCCGTTCAAACCCGCTCGTAGGCAGGAAAATAGTCACCCTTGATGACCTGAAAGACTTCCCCAGGCTGACCTATGACCAGGGTGTAAAAAACTCATTCCACTTTGCCGAGGAGCTTCACATAACCGAAGATTCTCCAAAAAATATCGTTGTTTCAGACCGTGCTACACTTTTCAATCTGCTGATAGGTCTTGACGGATATACCATATCTTCGGGCATTCTAAGCAGCGACCTTAACGGTGACAACATCGTATCCATCCCCCTTGACAGCAGCGAAATAATGGAGATCGGCTATATTACCACAGCAGACCGTCCCATGAACAGCATGACCCTGAGGTATCTTGAACACCTCACAAGCTATATCGGAGGATACATAGGGTAGCACTTTATGAAAAGCACCGCAAACATATATCTTATATTGCCTAAAAAAAGACGGAAGAGCGTATCTCCCGTCTTTTTTTCATGCGATAAGGCTTTGCACCGCACCGTATATCTTCCCTGCAACATAAGGGTCATTCATAGTGTAAAGATGTATGCCGTCAACGCCGCCCGCTATCAGGTCAGCTATCTGGTCGGCCGCATAGGCTATGCCTGCATCACGCATAGCTACAGGGTCGTCACCGTATCTATCAAGCATACGCCTGAATTTTTTTGGCAGTTCAACACCGCACAGCTTTACCATGCGCTCTATCTGACGCTTGTTGGTAACGGGCATGATGCCTGCTTCAACAGGCACGTTTATGCCTGCAAGCTGTATGTTTTCCGCAAAGTCGAAGAAATGCGAATTATCAAGGAAAAGCTGAGTTATAAGGTGGTCTGCACCGCATTCGACTTTATGTCTCAGCCAGTAAAGGTCCTCTGCGGCATTTCTGCTTTCGGGATGTATCTCAGGATAGCAGGCTGCAAGTATATTGAAGTCATAGCGCTCCTTTATAAAGGTTATAAGGTCACTGGCATGGGCAAAATCACCTGCCGCGCAGCCGCCCTCGGGGATATCCCCCCGCAGAGCAAGAATGTTTTCTATGCCGTTTTCTTCAAGGGTATCAAGTATCTCCACGGCTGACTCTCTTGTAAGGCCTATGCAAGGCAGGTGTGCCACACTTTCAACACCGCAGCGATGCTTTATCTCAGATGCGATGCTTATGGTACGGCTGCCGTTTTTTCCGCCGCCTGCGCCGAAAGTCACACTTATAAAATCGGGGTGTATACCTTTCAGCTTTTCAAGGGTGTCGTATATCACTCGTATATCTGAATCGGGTCTCGGCGGGAAGATCTCAAGTGAGAACACCGTCTTTCTTTCAAGTATCTGCGCTGTTTTCATTTCTTGCCTCTTTCGCTGCGGCAACGAGGTTCTCAAGGCTTGGAACAGTTTCCTCGGTGCCTCTGGTCTTAAGACCGCAGTCGGGGTTTATCCACAGCTTTTCCGCAGGGATACGGGCGGTCATTTTGTTTATCGCGGCTTTTATCTCTTCCTTTGACGGAATGCGGGGAGAATGTATGTCATATACTCCGGG
>CADBTD010000318.1 GCA_902797535.1 uncultured Ruminococcus sp.
AAAGCAGCGGCTGTTGAGGACAGCTTCAACGGTATTCGTTCGGCGAGCGTGGCAGGACTTTACACAGTAATGGTGCCTGATATACTTCAGCCCGATGACGAGCTTTTAAAGTTAGTTGACGCAAAGTGTACCGACCTTAATGAGGCTAAGGAGCATCTTCTCGGTATACTTTAATTATCAGTTCAGGAGGAAAGTATTATGTGCGGTTTTGTCGGATTTACAAATCATATCAATGACGCATCTGCGGTCATAGAAAAGATGATGGACAGGATAGCTCACAGAGGACCCGACCAGGCAGGAAAGTTTGTTAATGAGCAGATAGCTATGGGATTTCGCAGGCTTTCTATAATCGACCTTTCAGAGGCGGGAAGTCAGCCGATGTTCAACGAGGACGGCAGTGTAGTCATAACCTTTAATGGAGAGATATATAATCATGCCGAGCTTCGTGAGGAGCTTACTGCGGCAGGCCACAAATTCAGCAGCCGTGCCGACACCGAGGTCCTTATTCACGGCTATGAAGAGTGGGATCTTGAAGTGCTTCTCAATAAGCTGAGAGGTATGTTCGCATTTGTGATCTACGATATGAAAAAAGACAAGATAGTAGGCGCAAGAGATTTCTTCGGCATCAAGCCGCTGTATTACGGCAGATTTGGTGACACACTGATGTGGGGAAGCGAGATAAAGAGCTTTCTTGACCACCCTGAATTTGTAAAGGAACTCAACACAGATACTCTTGAAACATATCTTACTTTCCAGTATTCACCTACAGAAGATACTTTCTTTAAAAATGTATATAAGCTGCCTGCTGCGCACTGCTTTACTTTTGAAAAAGGCAGGCTGACTGTAGAGCGCTACTGGGAAATAAAGTTTACGCCTGATGAACAGCCGACACTTGAAAACTGGGTGGATGACATAACCGATACATTCAAAAACAGCGTTGAAGCACACAAGATAGCGGATGTTGAGGTAGGTTCATTCCTGTCAAGCGGTGTGGATTCAAGCTATGTGGCAGCTGTTGCAAACGTTGACAAGACCTTTACCGTAGGCTTCGGCGAGGATGAGAAGTACAACGAGATAGGCTATGCAAAGGAGTTTTCAAAGTATATCGGCAAGGAAAACACTTCAAGAGTTATAGCACCCGAGGATTACTGGGGCAACTTTGCCAAGATACAGTACCATATGGACGAACCCCTTGCAGACCCGGCGGCTGTAGCACTGTATTTTGTCTGCGGACTTGCGGCTGAAAAGGTCAAGGTCGTGCTTTCGGGTGAGGGCGCTGATGAGATATTCGGCGGCTACAACATATATCACAACCCCGACGATATGGCGGCTTACGAAAAGATACCAAAAGCTCTCAGAAAAGCGGCGGGTGCGGCTGCCTCGCATCTTCCGCACAAGCACGGAGTCAACTTCCTTATCAGGGGAAGTCAGGACCTTCGTGAAAGGTTTATAGGCAACGCATATATGTTCACGCCTAAGGAAAGAAAAGAGCTTCTTACGATAAAGACAAACGCCCCCGACCCTGCCGAGATAACAAAGCCTTTTTATGACAAGTCGGCTAAAAACGATCAGGTGACTCAGATGCAGTATCTTGACCTGCACCTGTGGATGACGGGTGATATCCTGCTGAAGGCAGATAAGATGAGTATGGCTCATTCACTTGAACTTCGCGTGCCGTTCCTTGATAAGAAAGTCATGCAGCTTGCACAGCGCATACCTAAGCGTTATCGTGTGACCAAAGAGACCACCAAGTACGCCATGAGAGTAGCTGCACTGCGTTCATGCCCTCCGCAGACCGCAGAGAAGAAAAAGCTGGGATTCCCTGTGCCTATCCGAGTATGGCTGAAAGAAGACTGCTATTATAATAAGGTAAAGGATAAGTTCCTTTCTGATGACTCAAAGAAGTTCTTTAACACCGACTGCCTTGTAAAGCTGCTTGACGAGCACCGCGAGGGCAAATACGATCATTCCCGCAAGATATGGACAGTGTATACCTTCCTTGTGTGGTATGATGTCTATTTCAACAATATGGCTGTTTAAGCATAAAAAGCCCGCAGGCAAATACCTGCGGGCTTTGTGATATACATTGATATGTCAGATGTTGTCTGCTATGATAGTACCCATCTGTGAGCAGCCGACCTTTTTGCAGCCGTCAGCCATAATGTCGCCGGTGCGGTAGCCGTCATCGAGCGCCTTGACTACGGCAGCCTCAACAGCATCTGCTTCGGCAGTCATATCGAATGAGTAGCGAAGCATCATTGCAGCTGAAAGGATAGTAGCTATCGGATTAGCGATGTCCTTGCCTGCGATGTCGGGAGCAGAACCGCCGCTGGGCTCGTACAGACCGAACTTGGTATCGTTCATGCTTCCGCTGGGGAGCATTCCGATAGAGCCGGTTATCATGGAAGCCTCATCCGAAAGGATATCACCGAACATATTTTCGGTCACCATAACGTCAAACTGTGCGGGGTCACGGACAAGCTGCATAGCGGAATTGTCAACGAGCATATGCTCAAGCTCGACCTCGGGGTAGTCCTTAGCTACCTCGGTAACGATCTTTCTCCACAGACGTGAGGAATCGAGCACGTTAGCCTTATCAACGCTTGTGACCTTCTTGCGGCGCTTCATAGCCACTTCAAAAGCCTTTATAGCTATGCGTCTTATCTCTTTTTCGTTGTAGGACAGGGTATCAACGGCAGTCATCACACCGTCTACCTCTTCGGTCTTTCTTTCGCCGAAGTACAGACCGCCGGTAAGCTCACGCATAATGAGCATATCAAAGCCCTTTGCGGATATCTCCTCTTTTAAGGGGCAGGCACCTGCAAGCTGAGGATACAGCAGGCAGGGACGAAGATTAGCGAAAAGTCCGAGAGCTTTTCTTATACCGAGAAGACCTGCCTCGGGACGAAGATGTGCAGGGAGCTTGTACCAGGGAGATGTTGTGGTGTTACCGCCGATACTTCCCATAAGCACAGCATCGGAAGCCTTGCAGGCTTCGACAGTTTCGTCGGTAAGGGGCACTCCGTTAGCATCTATCGAGCATCCGCCCATCAGAAGCTGAGTGTACTCAAACTTGTGGCCGAACTTGTCAGCTACTTTGTCAAGTACCTTCATAGCTTCGGTAACTATCTCGGGGCCTATGCCGTCACCCTTGATAACAGCGATCTTTTTGTTCATATCTTATCAGTTCCTTTCAATAGTATATAACTGTGATACAATATACATTATATCACAGTTCAGCCAAAAAGTAAAGTAAATAAGGCTTCAAAAGTCACTATTTTTGTTTTGCGGCAAATAAATACCTCTGTCATAAGCCGACAGAGGTATGGCATTAACATTTTATCAAAGTATTCCGCCGAATGAAAGACCTAAAGCAACTGCTATAACAAGAGCGATGATGCCTATGGTGAACATAATGGACTTACGCATCTCGACTTCCTTTTTCTTAGCTCTTTTGAACTCGTCGATAGGAGTAAGGCCGTAATTCTTACCTGTGCCTGCCGTTGAAAGCATATCATCGATCTTTATATCGCGGTATCTCTGCTCACGGGTGAGCTTCTTGTTTTCCTGACTCATCAGGTTAGTTTCGTCATACTTGCGCATATCTATGTTATCCATAGAAGCTGTGGTATGAGAAGGACCTGCCATTTCAGCTGCACTGACAACGTGTGAAGTGTCAACGCTCTGCATATTTTTGTTTCTGGTGCCTGACTGAAGTGCTTCGATAAGAGCCTTGGTGAAATAGTTCTCGTCTTCCATCTCGGCCTTTTCAAGCGCTTCCTGTTCAGCCTGTGAAGCGGCCTGAACACGCTGCTCGGTCTCCTGAACTATCTTTGAGAAGCTGTTTGCACGGTGTGCGGTGCCTGTTTTATCCTGTGCGCCCTGTACCTTATTGGCATTAAGGTCAAAGAACGGATTCTGTGCGCTGAATTCGCCATCCTGAACAGGCATCTGAACTGCAGCAGGCTGAGCATTTTCATTGAGCTTTACAGAGCGGCGCTGTCTTGGCTGACCCGGCTGACGCTGAGGCTGTGCAGGCTGCTGAGCGGGATTAGTATTAAAGAAAGGTGCGGCAGGCTGATTGTCAAGCTTCAGCGGCTCGCCCTTAGGTGCAACAGGCTCGGTAGCCTTGGGAACAGGGGCGGGAGCAGGCTGTGCAGCCTGAGGCTGTTCTTCCATGCGGCGGCTGCGGCGGCTGGGCAGAGGCTGCTCGACCGTCTGCTGTACAGGCTGCTGCTGTGGAACAAATTCCTGCTGAGGCTGTGTGTACTGTTCGGGTGCAGGTTCAAAGTTTTCTTCCGGAGACGCATTTTCTATAATAGATTCAGCCGAAAGGGGAGTGGTAAAGCTGCTCTGGAAAGAATTGCTCTCATTGGCAGCGGTATTTTCATCGTACTTGTGCATAGTACCCGATGAGATATCAAAGTACTCATCGCCGTACTTGAGTGCCTTGGCAAGCTTAGGCTTGGCCTGACCTGCCTGAGGTATATTAGCCTGACGAACATCGAACTGTTCAATGGGCTCATTTACATTTATGCCTGCACATTCAAGTATCTCCTTTGCGGAACGGCACTTCATCGAGCCGCGCACCATTTCCTTTATCGGGAGAAGGATTATCTCACAGAAAGTGCTGTAGAATGACTTATAGGCAGTCATTTTTTCATCGACCATTTCGTCAGGGAAACGGTTATCGAAGTATGTTGTCCATTCTTCGGGCTTGGATGTTATCAGCTTGTCTATGTAATTGGCAAGTTCGATCCACAGCGAATGTTCCTTCATCTCACGGTCATTGATAATGAGCCACATATAGCATCTAAGGAAACAGTCATAGCAGGTGATATCACGCAGATTGAGTATGATGTCATCTATATTGAGCGACACAGAAAAGTCGCTGTCTGCATAGGCGAAACATCTGTAACCGTTGGATGCGAGCTTTGCATAGGCTGTCTTGACAGTCTGTGACGAACGTGAGAAAGGCGGCAGCGAGTCAAAGTCGAAAGCCGTTTTATAGGCGGTGATATCGCCCTGTTCTGCAAGCTTTACGAGTTTGGTGTAGGTCGCCGAGATCTCAGCGTGGGTGGCGTTTACAGGTATGCCTAAGATCCTGAACGGATTGTAGGCAAAAAGCTCCATCGCAGTAATGCCTATCGAAACACTGGACATATAGTGATCAGCTCCTTGATGATATTAATTACTTTAAAGATTTAATAAATTAAATGGGTGCAAAGCCCCGAATAATATATCCTAATAAATTATACCAAAAAAACAACGCCGATAAATCAATTTTCTGTGAACAATCTAAATATTGTTCATGAACAGGAAACAAAAAAGAAAAGAAACGGCAAAAATTAATTTTTTATTAAATATGTCAAAAAATTGTTGCAATTTGTTCCGAAATGATGTATAATTATTATAGCTATATGGTACTTTTGTATAAAATGCTCTTTTAAGAGCTTGTGACCGCATTTTTTATTGTCTGCGGTATAAAATGATCTTTGATCTTATATAATATATGAAAGGGGAGTCTTGTTAATGGGACTGTTCAATAAGAAAAAGGAAGCCCCCCAGCCGACACCTCAGCCGGCTCCGAGACCTTCGGTTACAGTAAATCCCGATGATATATGGGGTGCGCCCAAGAAAAGGACAAGACCCGGAGTTGAATCGACCGAACCTATGACAGAACAGGTATCGATCGACCCCGAGACTATCAAAAAGAAGATGGAAGCTCTTGAGCGTGAGCTTGAAGAGCAGAAGAATAAGCCTGCACAGGCATATGAGCCTATCGCTGAGGTAGGCGGTGAGGAAGTCGTTTCAGCTCAGGCGAAATACGAGGAACAGTATCGCATTGAACATGAAAGATACCTCGCCAGTCATAAGGAAGAGATCGATGAGGCGCCTTTTGACAGCGATATCGACCGACGCATAAGCGAGATAGTCGAAGAGCGTGACAGAAGAGCTGAGGAAACCAAAAAGGTGCTCAACGATATAAAAGAGACCGATGCAGACCAGATAGCAAAGGGTCTTGAAACTCTCGGTGTAGCTAAGGACGAGACCAAGAGCCCCGAGTATCAGAACATCAATTCCGTCGGAGATGATGAAGTAGCTTCAAAGCTGTCGGGACTCGGCGTAGCTAAGGATGAGACCAAGAGCCCTGAATATCAGAACATTGATGCAGTTTCATCGGCTGAATCTGACGCAAAGACCAGGGAATTTCTTGAAAAATACGGCGACCGCCGTAAGCCCGACGATCAGCAGGGCTGATAAACGGAATATATCATTAGTCTGGAGCGTTGAATATGCGTATAAACATCGAGAACCCGATAATCAGTTATTCTGAAAAGGGAAAACCGTTTCCCTATGATAAGCTGCTTTATGCGACTATCGAGCCGTATATACTCGAATTCAAGAACGTAAGGCTTGAAAAGCTGACAGAAGAAGATCAGGCAAGATGCCTTGCAAGGATATTTAAGAAAATGCAGGTCAATACCGTGCCCGTACTTGAGTTTTTCGCTAAGGATCTTGATAAATTCAGGGATCAGAGCCAGTACGGCAGAACTACCGGTCTTGCAGAACTTATTGCAAAGGATATCTTCTGCTGCTTTGATAAGAACAGGTATGACGATAAGGGTGAATTCGCAGTCTGTGACAGACTGTACAGCATAACAGATAAGGACGGCAAGCCCGATTATATCTATGCTGAGGATTACATCAGATCAGGTGTTCTTTCAAGAAAAAAGCTCACTCCCGAAAGTGAGTATTTTAAAGAGCTTATGGATTTCAATGCCAGGGGAAAGCTTCCTAAGGCAAAGGAAGACTGGGAATAATAAGAAAACATCATTGCGGACGTTTTTTCGTCCGCTTTGTTTTGAAATTGTATGTAAAGGAGTAATCACACATGGTAGTGATCGAAATGGCAAACGGCGGTAAGATCAAGCTCGAGCTTTATCCCGAGCAGGCTCCTATAACCGTTGCAAACTTTGAAAAGCTGGTCAAGGAAGGTTTTTATGACGGTCTCATCTTCCACAGAGTCATAAAGAATTTCATGATACAGGGCGGCGACCCTGAAGGTACAGGCATGGGCGGCGCTAAGGAAAAAATAAAGGGCGAATTTCTTGCCAACGGTGTAAATAACACCATCAAGCATGAAAGAGGCGTTATCTCAATGGCGCGTTCGGCTATGCCCGATTCTGCATCTTCTCAGTTCTTTATAGTACATAAGACCTCACCTCACCTTGACGGACAGTATGCTGCATTCGGCAGAGTTGTTGAGGGTATGGAGGTAGTTGATGAGATAGCTGAAGCTGAGACAGGATTCATGGACAGACCTGTTGAAGAACAGGTGATGAAGAAGGTCACTATCGAATAATCGTTTTTGATAAAGCAAGGCAGAGCGCCGAAACGCTCTGCCTTTTTCGTTTCAGTGGTTTTGCCTGCCTGACAGGTCTTTCAGCCTTACCAAGTACACAAGTGTCAAGAACAACAGCCATATCAGTGTAAAGGCGATTATCGGTATCAGTCCGCTGAAACGGGTCATTATAAGCGTTACAAGTACCGAAATCACTGCTGCGCCAAGTATGATATACATTGATATTTTGTATTCTGCGGGGTTTACCGAGGCCTCTTTTATAAGAAGTGCCCTGAGCATAAGAACAGCAATTATGCTTGAGATCAGTATTATGATGATGTAAACGATAAATCCTATCAGTTCGAGTATACCGCTGAAAACATATCCTCCGAGTATAAAGAACGGAGAGAGATCTGCGCCGTCAATTGATATTTCACCTGTGTCAGCGGCGGTCTGCGAGGCTTTTTTTGCTGTCTCGTACAGTCCGATGCACGCGGCTGAGGAATACAGCCCTAAAAACACCGAGAACAGACCTGTAAGTATTATTCTTATGTAAGCCTTTGCATTCATAAAAGTTACCCCCTTTTTCTTTCTGAGATTAGTATATCACACAATACTGTGCAGGTCAATAAAAATGCGTGAAATAGTGACATACGGCGTGAAAAGTAGTGACTGCTGTCATGAGAAAATGACAAAAGTCACGCTTTTTCATGCAGTATCAATATATAAAGCCTGCGAAACGACTTGTCCGCAGGCTTTTTGTCAGTATTCTGTTATGAGCTTTTTCAACTCCGCTGCGTTATCTGAGATTATCATTACGGCAAAGTCGCCGCACCGGAATATCTCAGCATTTTTTGCTTTTTCGGATTCTTCGGGTGCGTATCCCTCGAAATCTTTTGCGCGTGTTTCCGCACGGTCTTTCAGTACCGAAATATCAGCACCTTTAAGTATCGAGACCTCATCTGACTGCTGTCCCGATGACACAAACATTATCCCGCCGTCAGTAAGTGAGTCGGCCGCAACGCCGTACAGCTTCGGGCAGGCGCTTGTGAAATCGTCGCTTCCGAAATCTGCTCTTTCGTCGAGTACATCAGCCTTGCCGCTTGATGAAAGCATATCAAATATCTCGGCGGCTGTATGAGATGATGTCTGTTCAGTCTGTGAAGTGTTTTCGGCAGGCTTGCTGTCAGTGACTGTCCCGGATGTACTTCCGCATCCGCAAAGCAGCAGCGCTGCCGTTAAAATAACTATCTTTCTTTTCATGCGTGTCTCCTTTTCGGTTTACTATTCTGCTGCCGGTTTGCCCCATACGGGAGTAAAGTTCTCGTCGTCTTTTGCAGGTGCTTCGCCAATAAGATCGGGTC
This sequence comes from uncultured Ruminococcus sp., assembly GCA_902797535.1. GTDB lineage: Bacteria > Bacillota > Clostridia > Oscillospirales > Ruminococcaceae > YE71. The sequence goes on from CADBTD010000318.1 coordinate 8,710, forward strand.
TTTCAAGGCTTCTCCACTGCACATACGGTTTACCGTCCTTGACAAGCAGATATGCCTCGCCTTTATCGGAATCGTCACCGCTTGAAGCAAATTGCTTGGCAACAGCGGCCTTGAAAGCATCAAGGGCGTTGTCGGCTTTATCTGTAACAGTCAGCTGGTCAATACCGAAGTTGTAATCTCCGTCGGGGATAGCACCGTATGCCTCGATCGCTTTTTCAGCACAGTGAAGTATGGTATCGGCATTTTTTGATGCTGCAAGTTTTGCTGTGGCTTCGTTCTTTTCCCGCATAATGTCTTCTGTTTCGATAAAAGCGCAGTATTTGCTGTCTTTTTCAAATACAGTAGCGTAACAAATGCCGCAGTTTGTGCTGAAGGTCGCAAGATACGATGTGTATCCGAGATCGCTTTTTTCTCCCTGGACCTGCAGATCGCTGAAATTGCCGTCAAATCCGCCGTCGAATACCGCTGATATCCTATCATATGCGTCTTTGGTCATTTCTTCTGCACGTTCGGGAGGTATCTCTGCACTTGCATTTCCGCTGTCAGAAAGTATCTCGATCATGAGCGCAGCGTTCATCGCTTTGCTGAAAGCGTCGTAGTCCTTGTCCGATGCTGCTTTGATCTGTGTTTTCAGCAATTCTGCTATTTCCTCATCGCTGCTGAGTTTGCTGCTTTCACTTGCGGATACTTCGCTGCTTTCTGAGGCAGATGATGTCTGCGGTTCCGTTTCCTTGCTGAGGTCATCTGCTTTTGAAGAACAGCCTGTCATCAGCGCAAATGCGACAGTAAATGCCGCAGCTGCTGAAATTATCTTTTTCATATACATTCCTTTCTCATAGCAAAAGCCGCACCTTTTGAGTACGGCTTTTATGTTTACTTTTCTTTTTTTCCGAATATTCCGCCGAAGATCGACTTTTTCTTCTTTTTCTTCTTGATCTCTTCAAGAGGATCACCGAATCTTGCCTTATTTTCGGCTTCTGTATATGTCTTTTCGATATCTCTGTTATCCATGATCTGAGAGAACTGCTCATACAGCATTTTCTGTTCAAGAACTCCCGCAGCGTCCTCACAGGTCTCAGCTTCACCGTTTTCGATTATCTTTCTGAGTTCGGGAAGCATTTTCATATCAGCGATGGATATGAATGTAACACGCTCTTCCAGACCCTTTGCAAAGTTCTCTTTTTCCTGGATTATCTCGGGCTCACGGTTTTTGAGAGTCTCGATCATTTCGGTTATTCCCTGATTTACTTCGACCTGATTCTGCTTTGAAGCGTCAAGTCTGTACTTGTTGACAGCATAGAAGAATATAGTGCCGCCTATCATTACAAACAGGCCGAGAATTATCGCAGGGAGCAGACTTATAAACACGAGTATCAGAAATACGAAAAGTCCGGCACCTACCGACATAGCTATTCCTTTGATGAAGTGATCCTTGAAATGGAAATTTTCAATAACATAATTCTCATCATGTATATAGGTCTTGAGATATTCCTGATTTTCACGGTTCTGCGTAATAGCGGCGTCTTTCTGGAGATATCGTCTGAAAAATTCCTCTGCCTGATCTATTCGTTCAAGCTCTGTCATATCTAACAAATCCTTTACCTTTTTAGTCAAGTGACGGACTAATGTATCCTCCGCCCCCATATTTATATAATATTATAGCATATATCTAAATTATTGTCAAGCGATAATAATAAAAATGTGATATGATTTGAATAATTTTTTGACAGAAAAGTGAAAAACGTCAGCGGCAAAGTCTGGCTATCGCATTAGCGTACATATTGAGATTATATCTGAAAGTTTCGAGAGAAATATGCTCGTCAATACCGTGCATATTGTTGTTTTCCCATGGGAATTCCGCACCGAAAGCAACGCCGCCCTCGGTGTTGTGGACATAGGTTATGCCGCCCTCGGCAACAGGCTCGCCGCGCTCGCCCTTTACGTCTTCATATACGTCGAGAAGTGTCCGAACAAACGGACTGTCAGCCGAAACATAGTGCGGTTCCATGCCCGAGCATTCGTCTGTTGCAAAGCCTGCATTTTCAAGCGCTTTTGTGATGATGCCGCTTATTTCCTCATAAGTGCGGTCTATGGGGAAACGTATGTCGATACCTCCCGTAAGTCTGCCGTTTTCGGTGTTAAGGCAGGTAAGTGCGCAGGTCATAACGCCGGAAACATCATCCGAAAAGCCTAAGCCGATAGTTTTTCCGTCGTACTCGCCATGAGGGAACATTGCAGCAAGTGCTTTGAGAAGAGCACTGCCGCCTTTATAGTCCGCAAGGAATTTTGTTACAGCGTTGTCGCCGTTTTCGGGGCGCGAGCCGTGTGCAGGTCTGCCGTTATAGGATACTTCGTCATTTTTGTATGTTACAGCGCATTTGTCGGGGATAGCATTTATGGTTTTGTTGCTTGATATCTCTTTTATGTTATCATCATCGAGGGGCGCTGAAAATGTCAGATGTACCATGCCTTTTTCACAGTTGAGCACAGGAAACGAACCGTCGGGAGTAAACACCATAGGCGGAAAAGCCTCCTGTGTTTCGTAGTAGGCAATGTCCTCACAGCCCTGTTCCTCGTTGCCGCCGAAAATAATGCGGAATCCCTTTGAAAGCGGCACATTCAGTTCCTGAAGCGCCTTTACAGCCCACAAAACTGCTACTGACGGGCCCTTGTCATCTATGGAGCCTCTGCCGTATATCACGCCGTCTGAAAGTGTAGCGGCAAAAGGCGGAAAACTCCAGCCGTCGGGCGATGCAGGCACAGTGTCAAGATGGCTGAGTATGCCAAGCACAGGCTCGCCATCGCCGTATGTCATGGAAACAGCGTAGTTGTTGAAATTTTTTACATCGAGTCCCAGCTTTTCACCTTGTGACATACCCCACGCAAGCGCCTTTGCCGAGCCTTCACCGAAAGGCTTTCCCTCTTTAGGCTCGGAAAAGGATGATTCTATTGAAAGTATGTCATTCAGGTCTGAAAGTATCTCGTCCATGTGTGAATCGAAATATTTTTCAAGATCTTCTTTAAGCTGTCTGTTCTGTTCAGTCATTGTCATTTCTCCTTGCTAATATGCACACCGTCACTGACGGCGGGTTATTTATCCTGAATTTGCCGAGCCCTGCGCTTACTTCCATGAGGTGCTGTGCGCGGTCGGTCTTTATGCTGTATACGCCCTTTGTATATCGGGGAAAGAACCGCCTTTCCGGGGAAAGCAGACCTGTCCCGAAAAGCCTTATGATACCGCCGTGAACGTGACCCGAAAGCGTCAGGTCTGCGCCCCATTCGGCGTATTCCCCGAACGGCAGGGGAGTATGCGCAAGCAGCAGTGTGTAGCCTTCGGGGGCATCACCTATAAGTTCTTTCATCATATTTATGCTTGCCGGGGTAAGGTCTCTGTATGATCCGTTTTCCCTTCGGTAGCAGCTTCGCGGAAGTTCGATGCCGCAGATAGTTATGCTCTCACCGTTTCGTGTGAATGCTGTCATTTCGTTTCTGAGAACATTCACGCCTATCTTCCGCATACCCTCTTCAAAAGCTTCTGCGATACTGTCTGCGTCATTCTCGTGATTTCCTCTGATATAATAAGTAGGTGCGATATCACACAGGCTTTTCATGAACGGTAGTTTTGCCGATACGGCTTCCAACGTTTCATTTCTGCTGAAAATATCTCCCGTAAAACAGATGATATCGGGTGAAAGCCGTCTGCACAGTCTGACAAGTGCTGTGTTATCTTTACCGAACTGTTTTGCGTGCAGGTCGGAAAGATGCAGCACTCTCATCCCGTCAAAGCTCTCGGGGAGCCTTTGCGACGGTATCAGCTCGGTATATATCATTATTTTGCGCCGTTTTCCGTCAGAGTCGGTATATTTTGCGGTTTTTCCGTACTTTTTGCCGAACACAGCATCACCGTCCTGTATCATATTTTATTTCTGCTGTCGATAATATATTTCATGTTATGGTATTTTGATACGGTATCTTCAAAGCCCATGGCCCTGTAAAGGCTGTATCCCTCATCTGTAGCCTTTAATTCCACAAAGTCGAGCCCCATCTCTTCCGATGCTGATATCAGCATTTTCATAAGTCTGCCTGCTATGCCTTTTCTCCTGAACTGCGGCAGGGTATATACATTCAGTACAGTGCCTGTTTTTCCGTTTATGAAAGAGGGATTGGGCGGCTTTTCCATGACGTAAAGAAAGCAGCAGCCGACAATACCGTCCTTATCTCTGCACACAAAAGCAAACAGGTCTTTATTGAGGTGCCGCCGGAAATGATCGGGGAGTTTCTCGGCTATCACAGCCATGCTTTCTTCCGGTATCTCACCGTAGTCCTCTGTCAGATAAGCTGTTCTCAGCTTTACAAGGTCATCTATATCTTCGGCGACCGCTTTATCGAATATCATACTGCACCTCCTGAGCTTTAATGCCTGATACGGCTGCGGCTTATATTATCATACCACAGTTTTATATAAAAATCAAGGGAGAAAAGCTGCTTTGCAAACAAAAAGAGCCGCCAGAAATGACGGCTCATATGTTATGCATATCAAAGCATAGTTTTTCTTATCTCGTCACCCGAGAGTGCGCTGAGGTAAGCGGGAGCGATATCGAAAACGGTCTTGGCACCGCTCTGGCCTTCTTTGCTGAGTCTGTATGCGGCTCTTGCATAAGCTACGAGTATGCTTGAGGTGAATTCGGGGTTTGAACCCAGCTTGAGTCTGTACTCTACAAGCTGAGGAGTCTCGCCGTTTACACCTGTTTTACCGCTTCTGATAACGAAGCCGCCGTGAGGGATGCCCTTATGGTCACGGTCAAGCTCTTCCTGCGAGATGAATGTTACAGTAGTATCGTAGTCAGCAAAGTAGTTGGGCATGGTCTTGATAGCTTCTTCTATCTTTGCCTTGTCAGCACCTTCCTTAGCCACTACATAGCACTCTCTTGTGTGCTTCTGGCGTGTGGTGAGTTCGGGGTTTTCGCCGTTTCTTACAGATTCGACTGCTGCTTCAACGGGTACAGTGTACTGTCTTGCATCAGCAACGCCCTCAATGCGTCTGATAGCGTCGGAGTGTCCCTGTGATACGCCTCTGCCCCAGAAGGTATAGTCCTTGCCGTCGGGGATTATGCAGCTGCCGTACAGTCTTGCGATAGAGAACATACCGGGATCCCAGCCTACCGAGATAATGCTGACATTGCCGCCCTTCTTTGCAGCAGCGTCAACTGCAGCGAAATACTCGGGCACTTTAGCGTGGGTATCGAAGCTGTCAACGGTGGGAAGTATCTCAGCGTACTTGGGTCCCTGTACAGGCAGATCGGTAGCGCTGCCGCCGCAGAGTATCAGTACGTCAAGTTCGCTCTTATGAGCTTCAAGGTCATTTATGCTGTATACAGGCACGCCTTCGGTAAGTATCTTGAGAGCCGAGGGGTCACGTCTTGTGAATACAGCCGCAAGCTGTGTATCGGGGTTCTGCCTTATTGCAAGCTCAACGCCTCTGCCGAGGTTGCCGTAGCCTGCAACGCCTATTCTTATCTTAGACATAGGTATCATATCCTTCCTTAGATTATCCTTATAATATATCCTATGTGGATACTATACATTATATTTTATCACAAACATTGCAAAACGTCAATAGCTGTGAGTATCTTTTTTCAAAAAAACACATATATTAACTGTGATATATCCCTGCTTTTACAGCATAAAAACCAAACACCCCGCTCAATGAACGGGGTGACAGAGTTATTCGATATTAGGCTTTGAGGTATCTTTTTTCTCCTCTTCTATCTCTGCGTTGCCGTAGACAAGTTCACGGAACAACTTAGCGTTTGCTTCATAGTCAACGCTGAGTACTGCCATGCCGTTTATCCAGGCATCGTAATAGGTGTTATCCTGGGGCACTCTGAATTCCTGTATCTTGTAGTCACGGTACTCGAGCATATCCACGAGAAGCTGTGCAAGCTCGGTAGTTGTAACGTCAGTAGCTATCTGAGGGAATATCTTCTTCGCAAGTCTGTCCATGTCTACAAGCGACATACTGCGTGATTCCTTTATCATCTGGGTGATGACCTTGCGCTGACGCATCGTGCGGTCGTAGTCGGAATTGCCGACGTGGCGTATTCTTGAATAAGCGAG
>CADBTD010000319.1 GCA_902797535.1 uncultured Ruminococcus sp.
CTGCGGACCCTATCGGGAGGAAACCTTTCTGAAGAAAGGTTCTCCCCCCGTACCCCCCTTCCAAAGACTTTTAATGCTTTTTGGGCAGGGGGTATCCGTTTTATATAGGATAGTCAAAATATATTATACTGATCGTTTGTGGGAAGAATGATACCCCCTGCCCAAAAAGAACCGGAAGTTTTAGGAAAGGGGTTTGGGGAAGAACCCTTTTTTAAAAGGGTTTGCCCCAATAAGACCCGCAGGCAGTCAAGAGGTGATGATTTGGAAGCTATATGTGCGGTATCTACGGCGCTTGCCGAGGGTGCTGTTTCGGTCATAAGGATAAGCGGCAGTGACGCTCTGAAAATAGCGGAAATGATATTCTTTCCCTACGGCGGCAGAGCCGTATCTGAAATGGAAGGATACACCTGTGCCTACGGCAGGGTCGAGGACAACGGCGAGCGCATAGACGACGCTGTGCTGACGGTATTCCGTGCGCCTCATTCCTACACGGGAGAAGACGTTGCCGAGATAAGCTGTCACGGCGGCATATATGTCACTAAGAGGATACTCAGGCTTTGCACCGACTGCGGCGCAAGACCTGCGGAGAGGGGAGAATTCACCCGAAAGGCTTTCATAAACGGAAAGCTGTCGCTGACGCAGGCAGAAGCAGTAATGGAAGTGATATCGGCGCAGGGCGAGCTTACTCTTCGCTCGGCAAATCTGACACGTCAGGGCGCTTTGTTTTCAAAGATAGACGGCGTGCGTCAGAGGCTGATAAAGCTGCTGGGCGAGCTGGCGGCGTGGGCGGACTATCCCGAGGAGGATCTGCCCGAGGTAGAAACAGACACAATGAGAAATACGGTGTCATCGGCACTGGGCGAAACGGAGAAGCTGATACAGGGCTATGACAACGGTATGCTTTTAAAAAGCGGCATACCTGCCGTGATAGTCGGCAAGCCGAATGTGGGAAAATCCACGCTGATGAATCTGCTTCTGGGATACGAGAGGGCGATAGTCACGGATATTGCCGGGACTACCCGTGACCTGCTGGAGGAAACTGTGCGGCTCGGAGACATAACTCTGCGGCTGACAGACACGGCGGGACTGCGTGACACCGATGACGAGGTGGAGCGTATAGGAGTAAGCCTTGCGAGGAAGAAGCTGGGTGAAAGTGCGCTGATACTTGCGGTATTTGACGGAAGTGAAAGTCCCGATGATGCTGACAGGGCGCTTATAGATGAGGTGCGTTCAAGCGGCGGCAGAGTCATCGCGCTGATAAACAAGTCGGATATAGGCGTTGACAGCGGATACCGTCAGCTTTGCGAGGGGCTGCCCTATGTGATAGAGATATCGGCAAAGGTCGGCGGCGGCAGAGAAAAACTCGAGCAGGCGGCGGCAGAGCTTTTCGGGGCGGTGGACTCGGGCGACTCGGTCATATTCGTAAACGAGCGTCAGAGGTACTGTCTCGGCAGGGCGAAGGAAAGTCTGTCTTCGGCGCTGGAGGGTATCGACATAGGCATGACACCCGATGTGGTGACAATTAGCATAACCGAAGCGGCGGCGGCGCTTGCCGAGCTTACGGGTGAGAGAGTCACCGACAGCGTTGTGAACGAGGTGTTCTCAAAATTCTGCGTAGGAAAATAAGAAAACAAACGGGACAGTTTTTTTACAAAAGCTGTCCCGTTGATATTTGTGATATTTCAGCATCTCATGAAGCCGCAGCAGCCGAGCTCGGAAAAATCGTGAAAGCCCATTGAACGGTAGAAAGCCACAGTTTTTTCGGTGTTATCGGTAACAAGCTCTAACTGACGCACATCTGCAAAGCGGTCAAGCACTTCGCGAAGCAGCGCCGTGCCGATACCCTGACGCTGTCTGTCGGGAAATACGAGTATATCCTGCACAAACACTATGGTGGCACCGTCTCCGACCGTTCTTATTATGCCGAGCAGCTCGTCATTTTCATAGGCAGCGAGTATCAGAAGCGAATTACCGAAGCCTTTTCGCAGGGCTTCCTTGTTTTCGGTATAGGCTTTCCACCCGACAGCTGTATAAAGCCGCAGGATCTCATCTTCATTATAATTTGTATATTCTCTTATCTGCATATAGTTTACCTCGCTTTCACGATATATCATGGGGATATTATACATCAATATCCTTACATTGTCAATATGAGCGCTAAAAAAGCCGCAGCTTTTAGAAACTGCGGCTTTATATGCGGGATATACTGTTATCAGCCCTTGGCTATCTCAGCCTTGACTGCATTGAGAAGGTCTGCATACTCCTCGAATGCGGGGTACTGGGGATAATCCTTCTTTATCTGGTCGGTGGTCCTGAAGAGGAAGCCTGCACGGCTTGCCTGGATCATTCCGAGGTCATTGAAGCTGTCGCCTGAAGCGATGGTATCAAAGCCGCAGCTCTGAAGAGCCTTTACGGTGGTGAGCTTGGACTTTTCGCATCTCATTCTGAAGCCTGTTATCTCGCCGTTGTCTGCCACTACGAGCTCGTTGCAGAAAATGGTGGGCATACCGAGCTTTTCCATAAGGGGCTTTGCAAACTGAGTAAATGTATCGCTGATGATTATGGTCTGGCATACGTCGCGAAGTTCATCAAGAAACTCCTTTGCACCGGGCAGGGGGTCTATCTTTGCGATAGTTTCCTGTATCTCTTTAAGGCCGAGGCCGTGTTCTTTGAGAATGCCTATCCTGTAGTTCATGAGCTTGTCGTAATCGGGCTCGTCACGGGTGGTCTTCTTTAACTCGGGGATACCGCTTGCTTCTGCAAAAGCTATCCATATTTCGGGTACGAGTACGCCTTCAAGGTCAAGACAAGTGATTATCATTTTAAATTCCTCCAACAAAAAAATCATGCAAAAACATTATACATCAAAATCGCCGTCTTGTAAAGCGATTTGACAAAATATTAACAAATGCAGTCATATCCGATAAAAAAAGCCGTCGAAGTGACGGCTTTGCTGTATTATTTAAGGCATAGTATAGCGTTCGGCTCGCCTTCAAACTGACTGCCTGCGGAGATGTTCACAAGCTCGGACGATGCTTTCTGAAGGGGGAGTCCGAGGTTATAGTTTACTTCCTCATAGCTGTTGGCGAAGATAAATTCTATCGCACCATCGGTCTCGGTATAGCCTGTGAAGAGGACAAAGTGTGCCTTATCGCCGGAATCCACAACTTCACCGTGTTCCTGATGAACGAGAACGATCGCCTGTTTTCCGCTGTCGATGATCTCTTTGATAACGTCTGCGGGCTTTTTATCATTGCTGTACATATTGACGAGGTCTGCGCCGTACATATCCTTTGCAAATCGGATAAGTGCGTCTGCTGTCATGCCGCCGCCCAGGCTGTAAAGGCTTCCCTGATCGGCATAGCCGTATTCCTCAGCCAGGCGGAGAAGACCGTCATATGAAGCTGCGCTCACGTTCTTGGGCTGGAGGCCTGCTGTTTTGTGCATCATATAGAGGCAGGCAGGTGCGCAGGCGGAGTATCCTATGCCGTCGGTCACCTGTGCGATAACGCCTACGGGGAGAATGACAGAACCTGACATCTCGGTAACCGACTTTGCGGGAACGAGTGCCTTGCGGTCGCGGTAGTCTATTTCTCTGTAGTTGCTGTCGGCGCATTCTCTTCCCGTGAAAAGACCGGAAAGTGTAAGGTCGGGGTAATCGACTACAGGCTTTTCAGCACCTTCGGGCTGAACGAAGACGGGTGTTTCGTCGAAGAGAAGGTACAGCTTTGTAGTGGTATCAACTGCGGGTGC
>CADBTD010000320.1 GCA_902797535.1 uncultured Ruminococcus sp.
GACCCTGTACCGTTGTATCTTGACGCTCCGTACATCCACAGCTTGTAGCTGAGGAAGAAAAATACGCCGCCGATGACCGGTGAAAGTCGGGAAAGCAGAGGCACATCCGCAGGTCTGAGGACCACCAGAGCAGGGTAAAATGCGATAAACGCTATGGGTATCACAAATGTGAAAATAAAGCGGAATATCGGGCTGAAAATGGTCACGGGGTACTTTGCGAAATCCTTGAAACGGAAGGAAAGATCAAGCACATAGAATGAGTTTTCTATCCAGAAGCATGAAGCCGCACCCGCAGTCTGAAGTGCCGCCATGATGAGCGATGCCCCGACAAGGGAGATCATTACATTTATCACGGAAAGAGGGGTCAGCGGCAGGCCGAGTTTTGCCCAGGAATACACAAGAGTAGCCGTTCCGAAAGCAAGCTGACCCAGGCCTTTTATGTCGAAAATCTCGGATTCGTAGTAGAAAAACAGGTTTATCGGGCGAAAGCAGTACTTTATGAAATCACCCGAATACACCTGCTGACGAAGGTTCCAGTTGTTGTCGAGCATACACTGGGTGGGGGTTATGGATATCAGCGAAAAGCCGTATAAAAACAGCATTTCATGGTAGCTGTAGCCGCTGACCGACGGGAAATTCCTGAACATTATCCAGAAGCTGACGAAGCCCGAAATGTTCGTAAAGATCATGCCTATGGTGGAAATTATGAAATCGGCGCGGTAGCTCATCTTGCTTTTCAGGTCCTGTGCCAGTATCTTGAAATATATCCGCAGGTAAAAGCGAAGTCCTTTTCTTTTCATTTGTGTCTCCTTAATGTATTTATTCGGTGTAATATTCTTTCGGTACGGGTGCTGCTTTTATGCACAGGTCGTGGTCTGTTCTGTCCCACAGCATTTTCACAGTGTCGGTCATCTTTACCGCATCGCAGACGTATACGAGCGCATTCCCGAGTTGTCCGTAGGTGACGGCACCTGTGTATTCAAAAGCCGCCTTGTAATTCGGGTAATATTCGGATACGCAGGTGTTTGCCGCCGCCGTATAGTGTGTGTGAAATGGCGGCGAATACAGCGTATTTCCGTCGTGATCCTTTATGGTGATGACAAAGCCTTCTTCTCTCAGGCGTTCGGGCAGGCCGAGCCTTTCCGTCAGCGCCGTTTTCGATCTTGCCGGCAGAGCGCAGCGAGACGTGTACTGTCAGCTTGTCGCTGTGCTTTATACCTAGCTCAGAAAGAGATCTGTATATATCTTTTTTGGTTATCATGTTCAGCCTCCGTTTACGGTTATCTGACGCAGCGAGCGTTTCCAGAAAAGGCAGCCTGCCGCCGTCATGGTGAGTGCCCATGCAAGCTGTACACCTATCACGGGGAGAACATCGGACAGTGAGGGAGAATCCTTGAGGAGAATGGTGAGAGGTGCGTTGTATATAGCCTGGAACGGCAGGATATCAACGACTTTTCTGAGCGTATCGGGGAAGAATGCAAGAGGTATCACTGCGCCCGAAAGCAGCAGGACTATCACCTGCTTCATGATGTTGATGCCCCATATAGATTCGGTGTAGAGGCAGACTGTTCCAACGATGAAGTCTATGCTGAAATTTATGGTCACGGAAAGCGCCGCCGAAACGACGAACCAGAAAAGGTTGATGCCAAGCGGCACTGCATCGTGAGTCAGGGCGGTGACTATCACGAAGGTGGGCAGGAAGGTCGCAAAGAACTGAGTGACGAAGGTGCCGGAGTATGACCAGAAAAGATAGCGTCGGTAACTCATGGGTCTGAGAAGGTCGAGGACTATCTTGCCTGACTGTATGTTTCTGCCCATTTCCCAGACGGTGTACATTTCCATAAAGTTGAAAAGCGCTGTGGCAAGAACGAGGTATATGAGGGTATCGGAAAAGGTCATGCCGTTTACTGTGTCGGTGCCTGCGGATGCGTATACGGACTTCCACAGGAAGTAGACAAGGGTGAGGTACAGCAGATTTCCTATGACCATGACGAACATGGCAAGTCTGTACTGCAGGGATTCTATAAGGCCTGCACGGGTTAGAGCGAGATATTTTTTCAGCTTCATGATCCTGTCACACCTCCGTCGTAGATGCGCTTGATGACCTCTTCGCTGGATATCTCTTCAAGCTGCATATCACGGATATCATAGGAGGTCTGAAGCTGTGAGAGGACGCTGACCACGCTTTGTCTGTCCTCGTTTATGAGTATGGATATCCAGTCATCATCGGCGGTGACGGAACATTCGGGAAGCTGAGCTTTTATAAGCTCTGCCTGTTCGGAAAGACTGCCTTTTATGCGGATCTTCAGAGTGCGGTATGCCCCGAAGAATTTTTTCAGGTGCTCTATGTCGTTATCGTAGAGCATTTTTCCGTGGTCGATTATCACTATGCGCTGACAGAGCGCATCAACGTCGCCCATATCGTGGGTGGTCAGTATCACGGTGGTGTTCTTTTGTCTGTTGAGCTCGGCAATGAGGGTGCGTATCTTTGATTTCATGGACACGTCAAGGCCTATCGTCGGCTCATCGAGGAAGACTATCTTCGGGTCGTGCAGAAATGCGGCGAGTATATCGCTGAGGGTGCGCTGACCCAGGGACATCTGTCTTACGGGTTTATGCAGGAGGGGGTCGATATCCACGAGGGTGCGGTATAGCGACAGCATATCGTCGTACTGTTTGTCGGGTATCATGTAGATGTCTTTCAGCAGGCGGAAGGACTCGATGAGGGGCAGTGCCCACCACAGCTGTGACCTTTGCCCGAAGACCACGCCGATATTCTGAGCGTTGCGGGTGCGGTTCTTATAGGGGACACAGCCGTTGACGAGTATCTCGCCCGATGATGGTTCGAGCACGCCTGTCATCATCTTTATGGTTGTGGATTTTCCTGCGCCGTTGGGTCCTAAGTATCCGACTATCTCTCCGGGGGCTATATCCATAGATATATCATCCACCGCACGGACCGTATGAAAGCTGCGGGAGAAAAGGTCTCGGATACTGCCTTTCAGACCCTCATGTCTGTCGGGAACACGAAATTCTTTTGTGATGTTTTTTATCTCTATTATCTTTTCCATTTGTTTCTCCTTTTGGTTGACAACTGCGTTTTCGTGTGATATTATTATATTA
>CADBTD010000321.1 GCA_902797535.1 uncultured Ruminococcus sp.
GCATAACAAAAGCGACCAAGATTTCTCTTAGTCGCTTTACATAAGTTTTCTTTTAAAAGTTTGTCTAACTTTTTGGGGTCAGTTCATAGAAACCTCTGACTGTTTTATATTGTTGTTTTGTAGAAATTAATATCAAACACCGCACCGTGCGGTTTTCGGTTGGAGGCTTTCAGGCTTCCGTCCTGTGCAGAAATAACTTTTTTGGCAAATGCAAGCCCGATGCCGAAGCCGTTTTTAGTGTACTCGGAGGAACGATAGAAACGCTCGAAAATATGCGGCAGTTCCATTTCGGGAATACCGTTGCCCGTATCCGTGATAGTAATCTCTGCTGAAATACTGCTGCTCTTTGCGGTCATAGTTACCGTACCGCCCTCTGGTGTATGCTCGATCGCATTTTTGAGCAGATTTATGACTGCCTCTGAGGTATAATGAAGATCGCCTGTAAATTCGGGATTTCCGTCGATCTCTGTCCTTATCTCCACGCCTTTCAGCTCCGCAGTCACGGATACGGTATCTATACACCGCTCGATCAGCTCACGGCAGGAAACAGCATCTGACGCAAATTTGACTGCGTCCGCTTCGATCCTTGACAGGCTCAGCATTGTTTCTATCAGCCATTTCATACGCGCGAGAAGCTCATACAAGTCTTGCAGATACTCCACACGTTCATTTTCCGTCAGTTCCGAAGAGCGCATCAGTCCGAGGATCATCATGACCGAGGTCAGCGGTGTTCGGAGCTGGTGCGAAATATCCTCCAGTGCTTCTTTGGCGAATTGCTTTTCACTTTGCAGCTCCGCATTCTGCTCACGCAGGCGTATCGTCATTTTATGTATCTCCGCGGAAAGCACGCTCAGCTCGCCCTCTTTGTATTCGTCAAACGAGATCAGATCATCACCGCGCAGGATACGGTCGATGTCGTCGCACAGCTTCATGACCTTGCTGCGCCTCTGTACAAACAGCATTTCATAGAATACATGGAATACTGCCGAGGACACTGTCACCATGACTGCACACGGAATACTGAAAAACAAGCAGGGAATTATCAAAGCGAAGGTCAGAAGAATGTGAATGAGCCTGCGCTTTTTATCTCTCATTCGTCCACCGCCTTATAGCCAAGCCCTCTGACCGTGATGATGATCTGCGGCTCCTGCGGGTCGTCCTCGATCTTTTCACGCAGACGGCGGATATAAACGTTCAGAGTATTATCGGATACAAATTCTTTCGTAAGCGACCACAGCTCCTCCGCAAGCCTGTCGCGGGAAAGCAGCTGATCCTTATTTGAAAAGAATACCAGCAGCAAACGGTATTCCAGCGCGGACATCATGATCTCGCTGCCGTTTTTCCGGACAATACCCTTGATCGGGTCGATCGTCACGCTGCCGCATTTCAGCATCGGAGATGACCTCTGATGCCGCCGCATAACATTTTTCATACGGGCAAGCAGTTCCCTTGTGCCGAAGGGCTTTCCGATATAATCGTCCGCACCGATCTCAAAGCCTGCCACGGTGCAGGCTTCATCTGCCGATGCTGTGATGAAAATGACGGGGGTATCATTCTGTGCCTTGATCGCTGCACAGACCGAATAGCCGTTGCCGTCTTTGAGCGAAATATCAAGCAGCACGCAGTCATAGGTGTTTCCCTCAAATAATCTTATTCCGTCCTTCTGTCCGTTTGCATAGTCTGTGATATAACCCTCCGAGTTCAGGAACCGCATGAGAAATCTCGCAAGCTGTTCATCGTCCTCGACCAGCAGGATTTTAGGCATTGATCTCACCTCCGACATCGGTTCTATTATAGCATACTTTCACCATGAATGCAAGCGGACGGGATAAAAACCGCCCGCTTTGTTTTATTTGGTCGTTTCCGCAAGAAAATTAAGTATCGAATTTGCGTACTCATCTGGTTTTTGCGCATAGGAGATACCGTGCTCGGCAGGAATATACTGCACCCGACAATTTCCGATCATTTCGGCATATTGCTCCACATCATTCATGATATTCCGGTAGCTCCAGCCCTCAGCCTCCCACATTGACCTTGCCATCGCATCGGGATCGGAGGAAAATGTCTGTCCCGTCGCTGAGTAATGCTCCTGCATGAAACGATAATAGGTCTGCATATCCTTCTCGGAGGTAAATGCAGTACAAAGGTACAGCTTCGGAATATCTGTTGGTCTAAGTGTTTCGTCCAGCGTATGCGTATTTTCCTTATCCTGCATCATCTCGGAGACCAGAGCGGCGGTCACAGACCTGTTCCCGGTGATCTCCAGCATTCTTTGCTGCTCGGGTGTAAAAAATGCCGTGAGAAGCTGACTTTCTTCCTCGCTCTTTTGTGTCTGTGTCATTCTGTCAAGACCGAGCCGCGAACGTGTCAGATATCTGCGCATGACCGCAGGGTCTGTTTCGTCCGACATATAGGACGTCCAGCAGTCATTCTTGGGAAGATATGTGCCGTCAAGGAACACCACCGCTTCCACCTCATCGGGATACATACATTGCCAGTATGCGGCATAATAGCCGCCGTAGCTGTGCGCCATCAGGACATACGGCGCTTCAAATCCGGCAGCTTTCAATCCTGTGCGGTAATCCTCAACGACCTGATCGAGGGTCTGCTTTTTTGTAGAATCATCGCTGAATCCGCAGCCTGCACGGTCGGGATAGACGAGGGTATTTTCCTTGCCGAGAATGCTGTTCAGCTCCTCTGCCGCGGCAGGGAAACAGTTCACGCCCAGTCCTGCCAGCCCGACGATAGTATGCTTTCCGTTTTTCGCGCCCGTACTGTATACGTTCATCTTGAAACCGTTTGACTCCACAAGGTCAAGATAGCCCGCCTTTTCGTATTCTTTCCGGTCATGATGATAGGACGATATACTGAATATGCGCAGTCCTGCGACCGTCAAAAGAGAAAACGCCGCGATGACAACAGCCGTATTTCGCAGGATATGCGTTTTCTTCGGAGCGGCACCGATCTCCGTTCCTCTGATCTGGTCGGAGAGCGTTTCACGATTTTGCCGTTTGAGCATAACGACCGATGTAACACAGCCCGTGACAAAGGCTGTCAGCGTACCCAGCCCGACACGCAGGAACGGCATTCC
>CADBTD010000322.1 GCA_902797535.1 uncultured Ruminococcus sp.
AGCCAGCTGCTCTGCGATAAGGTCACCTGCCGTTACGGGCAGCCCGTTCTTTATGCCGTCGGTGATGCCTTCGCCGTTTGACCATGAGCTGTATACAAAAAATGCCGAAAGCACAATAAAGCATATGAGCAGCGTTCTCAGCAGGCTTGTACGGCATATCTGATAAAGCTGTGCCCTGATTATTTTTTTCATGCCGTTCACCCCTTTATTTAAGATCGCGTTTTCTGAAT
Source organism: uncultured Ruminococcus sp. (assembly GCA_902797535.1). Lineage (GTDB taxonomy): Bacteria > Bacillota > Clostridia > Oscillospirales > Ruminococcaceae > YE71. The sequence continues at coordinate 231 of CADBTD010000322.1, forward strand.
AACGCATAGCCCAGAATGAGATACAGTACCGCACCCGCCGCACACACTGCAAGAGTAGGCACCAGCTGACCTGCGGTAAAGCTGTCCTTTATAACCACTATATCCTCGCCGTCCTTGTATCCCAGTGCGGTGTTGCTGCAGTCGAGTATCTTGTTCATGGCAAATGCCGTGATACATTCTGTTACTGCCTTAGGAACGTTTATGCTGAGTTCATCCAGCATCATCGCGGCAAGCATCTCTATCTGACCGAAGACGAATCCGATAGCTATGACCGCTCTCCAGTCAAGTATAAGAAAGGTCAGCAGCGCATACAGGCAGCACATCTTGATGAGCGGGAATGCCGCCATTGCAAGGCGTCTTATAACGCCTCCCATGGATATCATATCGCCCCAGCCTTTTGTCAGGCCTACTGCCGCAAGAGGTATGACAGTAACTGCGTAAACTATTCCCAGGCTCCACAGAAGGCTCAGCACCACCCTTCCCAGATAGATGGAGGAGCGTTTACAGCCGTTCATCAGTTCATAGTTGAGGGTCCTGTCCTGAAGATCCCAGCCGCATATCCTTGCAGTGAACATAAGCGCAAAAAGATTTCCGAGATAGGACATTGAGAAGGATGTTACACTTACGAACCACCGGCTGCCGTCCATTTCGCCTCCGCCGCTGTCTGTCAGAATGACGAGCCCCATGAAGATCGAAAACAGAAAAGCTCCTATTATATAATAGTATGTGGTATTGTCACGCCTTATCTGATAGCTCTGCGCCTTTATCACGTTGAACATCTTCATCACCTACCAGATCCATATAGTATTTTTCAAGGTCTGCGTCCTTGATATGCAGTTCAGTGGGTATTATGCCGTTCTCATACAGCGTTTTTGAGATGAGCCGCTGTTCGTCAAGGCGCTCGTAAACGTTGACGGTACCGTCTTTTTCCACATCAAAATCGGTGATACCCAGCTTATTCTCGAGTATGGCGGGTATCATGCTGTTGTTGTCGGAGTTGATGCGGTAGCATTCGTGGCACTGACGCCTCAGCTCATCTGCCGAGAGCTTCTTGACTATCTCACCGTGTCTTATGAACATATAATCGGTGCATATGAGCGAAAGCTCTGACAGCAGGTGCGAGGATATAAGTATTGTGACCTGCTGTTCACGGTTGAGCTTCAGAAGAAGTTCTCTTACCTCGACGATACCTTCGGGGTCAAGTCCGTTTACAGGCTCGTCGAGCACCATTATCTCGGGCTTTGAAAGCATTGCGCCCGCTATGCCGAGACGCTGCTTCATACCGAGTGAGAAGTTCTTCACGAGCTTTTTCCCGACATCGGAAAGTCCCGCAATTTCAAGCACTTCATTTATCCTGTTCTTATCGGGAAGACCCTTTTGCAGTCTCAGCTTTTCAAGGTTTTCATAAGCAGTCATGCTCTGTTTGGCGTAGGGTATTTCTATCATGAAGCTCATCCTGCTGCGTGAATGTGCAAGACCCTTTTCGCTTGTTTCGCCGTAAATGCTCATGCTTCCCGAGGTCGGCAGGATTATTCCGCCGAGAGCCTTCATTATAGTGGTCTTGCCTGCGCCGTTAGGCCCTACAAGACCGCATATCATTCCATCATGCACCGAAAACGACACACCTTTCAGCACCTTATGCTTGTTGTACTGTTTTACAAGATCCTTGACTTCTATCAGTATTTCAGACATGGCATATCCCTCCTGTGGTTTTCTTTGACTCAATGATAATCCATAAACATAAAGAATTTCTTAAACGGTCTTAAAGTTTACAAATAATTCATAATCACACTGTCATAAGGCATGAAAATACCGCATTGACCGGAATACCGATCAATGCGGTATGGGTATCTTATTTTTCGGTGAAGCTGACCTTTACCGAGAGAATGCCGTCTGTGACATTTGCGGAAACATCTGCGTCCTGCATATCGGCAAGGAGCCTTACTATGTAAAGTCCGAGTCCTGCGCCGCCGCTGCTACTTGACTTGTCGGCACGATAGCTTCGCTCAAAAAGTCTTTCAGGCTCGGATATCTCGTCGGTCACGGAGTTTTCAAAGCACAGGCTTCCTCCGCCGCCTGCATCAAGGACAAGTCTGAAACTGCCGGAAGCGTATTTCAGCACATTTCCCAGCAGATTTCCCAGCATACGTTCAAGAAGCTGAGGATCAGCCTTTACAAAGACGGTTTTCGGCGGAAAAACAATGTCGGGTTCAAAGCCGGACATTATTATGCGGCCCTCATTTTC
>CADBTD010000323.1 GCA_902797535.1 uncultured Ruminococcus sp.
CCGTGATTGGTCACCACCGAGCCTAAATGACTGAACTCTTCATTCTCGTATTCAACCGACGCTTTCAGCCAGTTCTCCGAGTCAAGATACATGACGATGCCGCACTGATCGAAACGGTGATGACTGTCGCTGAAGTCCGTTTTCACGATAAAGGAAAAGTATTTTTCGTCAGTCTCCATTTGCAGAACGGGAGCATTGTCGTTCCTGAAATGATAATACGTTCTCTGCCACAGGTCAGTATTCGGCTCGGTCACTATCTCAATGCGTTCACTTCTGATATTATAGCTTTTCGGCTCTCTTGTCCATTTCATATTTTCTGTCATAGTTTATCATCTCCCGTAACGTATCGGTGCTTTCAAAGAACTCTGTATTGATTATACCATATCAGGCTCTTATTTACAATCCCCGGCAAAATATTTCCTCACAGTTAAAAATTCTTGACTAAATCTTTTCTTTGTGCTATAATTATATATAATATAAATAAGAACTGACATGAAAGGTGGTGACGGCTATGGAAAAAAACAGTGCAGTTGAAAAAATACGGCACGCACTCGGACTTTACAGACATCCGCCGTATATCGGAGAACATCTTGCGCTGTCAAATATACGAAGTCTCAGGCATATCACTTTTATCGCCTCCTGTATCGAGGTCTGGATGCTCGTGCGCTTTTTTGCATTCTATGTCTTTACAGGCCGTGTCAGCGGTGCTGCCGATATCATTAAAAGCTCCTACGGATACTGGATACTCCTTGTGTCAAGCCTTCTGCTTTATATCTACTCTGTCAGATACCTGAAAGGCCGCCTTGATAAGCTGAAAAATTTCAGCCGTATATTCACATTCCTTTACTTTGCACTGGGTATCTGCTTCGGCTTTATCACCACCCTCCGTGATATCTGTGACGGCAGGATGATGATTTGCTTCCTTACTATGCTGCTGCTCGTTTCCATGGTCTTTATCTGGCGGCCGTTTATCTCAATTATCCTTACCGCAGTGTGCAGCACAGGCTTCATCCTTCTTATTGGCGCTCTTGCAGTCACTGAAGACGGCAGCCGCTACCGATTTGAGGAAGGCGACCTTATAAACTTCGCTACATATATAATCACCCTGCTTATCGTTGAGATAAGTATGTACTATCAGCGCTATCAGGACGCAAGCAAGTCCTACAGCCTTGAGTGTTCGTCCATCACGGATGACCTCACGGGAATACCGAATATGCGCCGCTTTGAAAGGGAAGCGAGGGACTTCACAGCCGCCTCTCTGAAATCGGGCAGAAGACCCGTTTATCTGCTCTTCGATATCAGTAATTTCCAGACCTATAACGACCATTTCGGCTACTCGGGAGGGGACAGGTTCCTTAAAGTCATGGGTGCTCTCATTGCCCGTGAATTTGACGGCGAACCTTACGCCAGAGTTTCGGGAGATACCTTTGCCGCTGTTACCGACCGCCCCGATATACAAAAACGTGCGGAAAATATCCGTGACGGCATAAAAGCCGCCGCTGAGTCGGAATCCTACCTCGGGCTCAAAGCAGGTGCTTACCCTGTCAAAAAGGCCGATACCGAACCCCGCCGTGCCCTTGACCGTGCAGGTCTTGCCCTCAAGCAGATAAAAGGCGACGACTCACTGCTTATCAACATCTACAGTGAAAATATGAGCCGTGACCATAAGCTCAGAAAATATATCCTCAACAATATCGACAGTGCCGTCAAAAACGGCTGCATCACCGCATACTATCAGCCGGTCATCTCCGCTGAGGATGAAACTCTCGTAAGCTGTGAGGCACTTGCCAGGTGGATAGACCCCGAAATGGGTTTCCTTTCTCCCGGACAGTTTGTGCCTATCCTTGAAGCCAGCCGACAGATACATAAGCTGGACAGATGCATCTTTGAAAACGTCTGCCGCAATATCCGTGAATGCCTTGACAGCGGAAAACCTGTGGTGAGTATGTCACTGAACTTTTCCAGACTTGATTTTGACCTTATGGACGCAGTGGGCGAACTTGAATCGCTCGTTGAAAAATACCGTATACCCAAGGGTTTTATCCACGTCGAGATAACCGAAAGCTCGCTTTCCGACGACGTTGAAAAAATGCGCACCGCCGTTTCACGCTTTCACGAGTGCGGCTATGAGGTATGGCTCGATGATTTCGGTTCGGGCTACTCCTCAATGAACGTCTTAAAGGACTTTTCCTTTGACCTGCTGAAGATCGACATGGAATTTCTCCGCAATTTCAGCGAAAAACCCGCTTCACGCAAGCTGATAAAGGGCATAATAAATATTGCGGGCAGCCTTGGCATGAAGACCCTCAGTGAGGGCGTCGAGACCCGTGAAGCCGTCGATTTCCTTAAAGAAGCAGGCTGCGGCAGACTTCAGGGCTACTATTACAGCAAGCCCGTACCCTATGACAAACTCCTTGAAATGATAGCTGACGGCACTCTGAAACTAAGCCCTCAGTACAGAGAAAACATCACACAGCAAGACTGAAAGCTGTCCTCACCGTGAAAACGCAGGACAGCTTTTTATTTGTTAATGAAAAAATTTTTTACGCCCCCTTGACAAACGGAAAAATATGTAGTATACTGCATATATAGGAAGTATACTGCTTATTTTATTCCGGAGGGACTTATGTACGATTTTGAACACATGGACAAAAGGCTTATCGCCTACGTCAACATATTCATCTGCGCAAACCGCCTGCAGGCGATAATGGACAGCGGCTTTGAGGACATCACCGCAAAACAGTGGCTCGCCATAACCATGATAGACGCTTTTCCCGAACCGCCCACACTAAAGCAGATATCCGAACTTTCGGGCGTTACTCATCAGAGTATGCGTCAGATAGTTGACCGCCTTATCGACAAGGGCTTTCTGAAAGTCGTCCCCGACCAAAAGGACAAGCGTGCTATCCGTCTTGTAAAGACCGAGGCAGCAGAACATCTTCGCACCAAAAAAGACGGGCAGGATATCCGCTTTGTCTATAAGCTGTTTGACTGCCTCACTGAAGAGGAAACTGCCGCTTACTGTTCCGCCCTTGCCAAACTCTGCGACAGACTTACCGAACTCAAGGAAGAAAACGATGCGTAAAAGGAGATCATGAAATGAAAACAATAGTTGCTTACAGATCAAAATCGGGTTACACGAAAAAATACGCACAGATGATAGCCCAGGAACTCGGCTGCGATATCAAGGAAGACCCTGTCCTTTCCGACATCATTGGATACGATACCGTGATATACGGCGGCGGTATGTACGCAGGCGGTCTCAACGGCGTAAAACTCATCACGGGAAACCTTGACAAGCTGTCGGGCAGTAAAATAGCGCTTTTTGCCGTAGGTTCAAACCCCGGCAGAGAGCATGAGATGAAGCCGTTCTGGGACAGGGTGCTCAAAGGCACGCAGGGGATAGGTCATTTCTACCTCAGGGGCGGCTTTGACTTTGACAAGCTGACCTCGGGTGACAAGGTGCTTATGAAAATGCTGAAAGTGCGCCTGCAAAGCAAGAAACAGCGCACCGAGGACGAGCAGGGAATGCTCGATGCCTACGACACTCCCGTAGATTTCACCGACAAGGAAAACATAAAGCCCCTCATCGCCTTCGTCCGTTCTGCCTGACCCCGCCCCGAACGCAGACTGTAACCGTTATGATAAAAAACCTCCCTTGGCGAAAAAAATGCCGTGGGAGGTTAGGTCGGTACTCATATAGAAGTTTTCAAAACAACTATTATGTAAAGACCTATACAGCAGGCTATAACACAAGAAAGACAGATACTTCACAAATGGTATCTGTCTTTTCTTTTATAAAGTTTGTTAATATTTTATTTGTATCTAATGGCATAGTGCGGCTATGAATTATGTCCAATCAAAACAGCACATTTTAATGTACAAAGCGTACAAAGCGCACAAATCAGCTCTTGCAAAGTTGTGCATTCATACAATTATTAGTTTTAGGTTATAAATTACCAAGAAATCTATTGACATAACGATCAGCTTGTGCTATGATATAATTACAGCAAAGGTTACGAATTACCTA
>CADBTD010000324.1 GCA_902797535.1 uncultured Ruminococcus sp.
GACAAATCAAAAGTTATCGCTGATCAATCAATACAAAATATAAAACAAACGGGGTGTTAAAATGAACTTTGATTTTTTGAAACAGATTCCAAAAATGAATAAGCTTGTCCGCTTCTGTGATGATGCCGAAGCACTTGTTTATACAAGGGGGTATCTCAGCGGTATGTCATCAAGACAGGCGCTGGAGTATATGATAAAGTTGATTTTCGCTTCAAAGATAGAAAACGCCGATAACAGAAGCATTTATGATATGGTGAGCGATCAGCGGTTTATTGATTTTATTGATGACAAATATACCATGAACGCTATTCACTATATCCGCAAAATGGGTAATGTAGCAAACCATAAAGGCGAGCTTTCGGAGAATGAGGCTCTTAGTGTACTTGAAAATCTGCACTTCTTTGTGGGCGAAATGATGCTGCGCTTCGGTAAGATAGAGGATTATCCCGATTTTGTCACACCGCAGAAAAAGACTAAGCCTGCACCTGCTCCAGAAAAGCCTGCCGCAAAGCAGGAGAAAATCGCACCCGAACCTGAAGTGGTAGCAGAATTCGCACAAAGTATGCGCAAAACTGTTTTTAATACCAGTCACGGGAGAGATGAAGAGGCAAACAAAAAGCTGTTTATCAGGGCGTCTTTGCGTGAATCCGGCTGGAAAATCGTAGGCGTGGATAATCAGATGTTGCCGGGCTGTGCATCGCTTAATTGCATTATAGACGATTCGGGCGAGATGATCGACTATGTTATAAACGGACGCGACAACAAGCCGCTTGCGATAGTCGAGGAAACCGAGACAAAAAAGAACCCGATTTCAGGCAGAGCAAAGGCAAATAAAGTCGCAGATCTGTTCGAAAAGAAATATGGCTATAAGCCCGTAGTGTATTATACCGACGGTTACCATATCTACTGCATAGATCAACTTGGTTTTCCTGCAAGACGAGTGTTTGATTTTCATACTGTTGAAGAACTCGAACTGCTGAAACTGCGCCGTACTATCCGTACTGATCTTGCAAATATTTCTATAGATGAAAACATAACTAACCGCTATTATCAGAAAGACGCGATAAAAGCGGTATGCGAAGCATTTTCTAAAAACCGCAGAAGAAGCCTTGTAGTCATGGCAACCGGTACAGGCAAAACCCGTGTGTCTATCTCAACAGTTGATGTTCTGATGAAAGCAAATTGGGTAAAGAACGTACTTTTTCTTGCTGATCGTACAAGTCTAGTTAAGCAGGCTCATAAGAACTTCAACAAGCTTTTGCCTAATGTTACAACTTCGATCTACACAGGCGGCAGTCTTAACCGCGATCAGAATGCCAGAGTGATTTTTTCTACATATCAAACAATGATAAATCTGATAGATGATGAAACAAAAGAATTTGGCGTAGGAAGGTTTGATCTCATTATTATAGATGAGGCACATCGTTCAATCTTCAAGAAATATGGTGCATTGTTTCACTATTTTGATGCTCTTATGATGGGTCTGACTGCTACTCCGCGCAGTGAGGACAACAAAAGTACTTATGATGTATTCCAGCTGACTAATAATACTCCGGATATGGCTTACGAGCTGGAACAGGCTATCGCTGATAATTACCTTGTTGGATTCAGCGTTCTTGACAGAACTACCGATGCTATGAAGCGAGGTATAAAATACGATGAACTCACCGATGAACAGAAGGAACAATTTGAAGCAGAATTCACACCCGATGATGAAAGTGAGATTGATTTTTCAGGCACAGAAATTGACGGATCGCAAATCGGAAGGCACGTTATAAATATCGGTACGATAGATACAATGCTTGGTGATCTGAAAAAGAACGGTATAAAAATAGACGGTGGTGATAAGCTCGGTAAAACAATGATCTTTGCGAACAGCCATATTGAGGCTGTAAAGATTGTTGAAAGGTTCAATCATCTCTATCCCGAACTTGGTAGTGATTTCTGTGTGCTTATAGACAGCCATGTTGAAAACAGCGACAATCTTATAGAAATGCTTGAACAGCGTGACAGTCTGCCGCAGATAGCTGTAAGTGTTGATATGCTCGATACGGGTATTGATGTTCCTGACGTACTTAATCTTGTATTCTTCAAACCCGTAAAATCAAAGATCAAGTTTCTACAGATGATAGGCAGAGGAACGCGCCTTTCGCCCGACATATTCGGCCCCGGAGAGGATAAACGCGGTTTTCTGATATTTGATTATTTTGATAACTTCGGATACTTTAATACTCATGGAAACTGGTCCACTATAGACGATGATTCCAGAGGATTTATTGCACATTCGCAGAGTTATAACATAAATAAGCGCAAACTAAGCATTATGAGAAACCTTCAGGAAGCTAAGAAGCTGACTGCTTTTGAGACAAAATATAAATCAGAACTGCATGATTATTTTGTATCGGAACTTCGTTCGCTGAATAATGATGAGATAGAGGTTCAGTATAATATGGCTTTCGTCAGCAAATACAGAACCGCAGAAAACTGGGATAATATTACTGAGATCTCCGAAAGGGAGATTCAGGATCATATTCTTGCGCTTATACCGTCAGAGAAGGCTCATATGAAGATCAAGAGCTTTGATCTTCTCATGTATGTTGTTGAGGATGAATACAGGAAGAAAATCGAAGAAGGAAAAGACCCGCTGAAAATCAGAAACGGATTTGTTAATGTATCAGCTGAAATATCCGCAAGAATGAGGGAACTGCTGAAGTTGAAAACTATACCGGATATTGTAAAAAACGAACAGCTTATACAGGATCTTACAGATTGCAATTATCTTTATGATAATTTCTCGCTTGAGAAAACAGAAAAAATACGTCTGCAATTAAGAAATCTTATGCAATATCTTCCGAATAAAAAGAATTACTGGATAGTTGATATTCCAGATAATATAGACGATGATGGTAAGATCGCTGTCGCTCCGCAGAAAACGTATGCCGAAAAGGCAATGGAGTATATTCAGTCAAGTAGTAATCCGTCGCTTGCAAAGATCAGAAACCTTGATATGCTGACAGACGCTGAAAAAACGGAGCTTACCGATGTATTTACAAATCAGCTTGGCACAGCTGCGGATTTCAGCACTTGGTCAGGCGGAAAAACACTTCTGGTTCAGTTGAGGCTTCAGGTTGGTATTGCGGATGAGGCTATTCAAACAAAATTTGCGTCAATCCTTGGTGATGATTCGCTTGACGATATGCAGATAAGCTATATTCAGCATATAATTAATTATGCGAAAACGAACGGTGATATAACTTTCATGGATTTGCAGCAGGTCAGCCCGTTCTGCGATTATGTTATTACTGATTTGTTTGGAGACAAGCTTATGCTGATAAAAAATCTTGTGAATGGTCTGCACAAGCCTGTACAGTAAGGGAGTAACACTTGGAAATACTTGAAATATTAAAAAACAGCAGCAAAGATCTTATACCGGAGGATATAGCGCTTTTCAAAACAGAACTCGCTGTGGGCAGCTATTCTGAGGAATATAAAAAAGAATGCTATGAACTGATGGACAGGATAGAATGCTGGAGAAAAGCTGATACAGAGATCAAGGCTGAAAAGAAAAAGCCCGACATATCGAAGATAAATATATCAGATATTGCGCCGGGAGGTAATGCTCCGAAGCTTTCATTTTTGGAGCAGTTCAAGACAGACCTTAATGCAATGAGACTTTCGAGTTCTTACAAATCAAGCTTTCGTACATATATTAAATCTCATACGGAGATTGATGAGAAATTTGTTGACAGCAATTTCGCATTATTTGACAGTAATGAACTTGAAATGATAGTTTCAGAGTTGCCTTTAAGCGAAGCATTTTTAGATAAATATTTTTCATCGCTTGATAAAAACAAGATCGCACGCTATCAGCTTTTTTCCGAGAGTTTTTACAAAAGGCATTTTGCCGATTTTGATGCTGAAACGGTGCTGACAAAGGGCAAAAACGAATGGCGCAAAAAAGAGAACCGTTCCAAACAGCTTGATGTATTTCTGAGATTAAAGGGAGTGAACTTTTAAGTGATTACAGTAAATGAAGCAAAAAGGCTTGTCAAAAGAGCGTTGCTTGCAAATATAGTCAGCGAGAAAAAAGACCTTGCCATCACTCCTCTTATTTCGGGAAAACATGGTATAGGCAAGTCGCAGATGATAAAGTCTATCGCTGATGATCTCGGCGGTATATGCATAACGATTGAAGGCGGTACTCTTAAAGAAGGTGAAATAACAGGTCTTCCTTATCAATACAGGGATGAGGATGGTAATGTGAAATTCCGCTTTCTTCCATATTATGCCGTTGAACGAATCCAGAATGAACAAAAGCGCATTTTTCTTGCTACTAATGAGGAACCGGAAATTTCAGGACTTTCGGGTGATGAGAATAAATATGCTCTTGAAAAGATATCTTCTGCACAAAAATTATTAAAGCTCAGATCAGGTGAGATCAAGCCGGTCATCATATTCATTGATGAGATAAACAGAACAGAAAACTCGGTATATAAGGAGCTTATGAATATTCTGCTGACCCGCAGTGTGAATGGATATAATTTTCCGTGGTGGGTACTGTTTGTTGGCGCCATGAACCCAAGCACTCAGAATAGCCTGTATGCTACCAATGAAATGGATCCGGCACAGCTTGATAGATTTCTTAAAATCAAAGTGTCTGACAGTACCAAAGAGTGGCTTAATTACGGTAAGGTTGCAGGTATAACGCCTGACATTCTAAGCTTCATAAAAGATAATCCCAAATGTTTATCTAACAATGATAAGGAGCTTCAGGATGATGAGAAGCCAACCCCTTCTCCTCGTGGCTGGGATATGGTAGATACATTATTGAAATCTGAACCTTTACTTAGAGATTTTTTTACTGCCAATGAAAATGACCCGAAGATAGTTGAGCGTGATATGAAAAATCTTATCTCAGCAAAGCTTGGTTCATCTGTTGCAACTATGTTCCTTGCAAGTCGTGTGTCTCAGTCAAGAGCGCTCATGCCGGAAGAGATATTTGCAGATGATGAAGATCTGTCCAAACTGTCAAAGCAGCTTGAAAATATGTCTGCAGCTAAAAAGATACAGACCTGTGATCTTATGCTTGACTATCTGAAAGAGAATATCGAGTTTATGTCTATTGACAAAATAGGATTTGAACTGCATAAAAAGCAGCTTTCAAAACTTGTGAATATACTTGATTCGTCATCAAGACTGCTTTTTGCTCAAAAGCTGTCAAACGCTGTCTCTGATGACGGCAACAGTCTTATTGAATTACTGTTTGATGTTTTTGAGAAAGATTTGATCGATATGCTTGATCTGTCCGATGAAACAAGAAAGCTTATAGAGGAAAGCTGATGAATAATCAGAATATTATTGAATGTCTTTACAGAATAAAAGATAATATAAAAGCCGTAGAGAGCGGTCAGACCGATCAGCCGATCCTTGATGAGATCGAATCGGATTTTTATGAGTTTATGGAGCTTATAAAGCTGTTCCTGATCTCAGAGCGTGACAGCTATTACGGCTATTTCCTTATGAATATGTCTGTCAGGGCAAATTTTTATTGCAGAAGTATAGCAGGAATAAAGCTGAATACTTATCCTCCGGTATTTGAAAGTAATCCATTGCTGCTTTGTGGATTCAAGCTCAAAGAAATAATTTTTATTATATGTCATGAGATAGAACATATTGTCCTTAATCATCCTGCTGAGATGGTAAAGACAAATCCTACAAACATTCCGGAAATCTTTAAGAAGTTTAATCTTGCAGCGGATGCTTCAGTAAACGATCGCCTTGTATATGAGATAGAAACCGAGAACAGAACATTTATGACTGCGCTTGAAGGCGGAGTTTATTCCAGAACGCTTGCGAAGATGTTCGGACTTAGAAATGTTCGGTCTCTTGAAAGTTATTACTATTATTTCGAGCTTATAAAAAATCATAACAATCCAGAGGATGAAGAAAATCAAAATGACGAAATCGACTCTGAGAGCGGTGACTATTCGGAAGAAATAATAACTTCTGAAAATTGCGGGATTCCCGAAGATCATAACTGGGAAGCGGGAGAAGATGCCGAAGATATTACCGCTGTTATCAGAGAGTTTATAAACGCTTCCTCCGAAATGATGGATGATGAAATAAGGGGGCTTATGCCTACGCATTTTCTTGAACAAGTACGTCTTATTAACGAACCCAATAAGATCTCATGGAAAAAGATACTCAAAAAATATGTAGGAACAATAAATGCCGGCAAGCTGAAAACACGCACAAGGCTAAATCGCCGTCAGCCTAACAGGTATGATATTTCCGGCGAAATGAGCGATAAGGTATTGAAAATAGTTGTTGCGATAGATACCTCCGCGTCGGTTACGGGCAGAGAGATAGCGATGATCTTCAATGAGATATTTGCTATACTTGCAAAAAGAAGGTATGTCATTACCGTCATAGAATGCGACAGCGAGATACAGCGAATATATACGGTACGAAAATCCGGAGATGTCCAGACGAATGTTGCCGGACGCGGTGGAACCTGTTTTACTCCGGTAATAGAGTATGTTAATTCCGAAAGATATTTCAGGGACAGTTTACTGATCTATTTCACTGATGGATATGGGGAGAGCAGGATACCTCGACCATTGACCTACCGGAATCTATGGGTAATAACAGGACATAAGAACGAATTATCTGTTAAGGACCCTTTCGGGACAGTTGTTGCATTTGAGGACGGTGATAACTAATGACAGAGCCGCTTAACACAAAAGCAAGATTAACCGGAAAAATGATACTTGACTGGTGTAAGCAAAAGCTATCTGAGAATGAAGAATTTTATTTCAAAGAATCATTATGCTCAGGTTTACAGATAATACGTTTTACAAGTAATAGCCTTGACAATGTTTTTCTGCAAAATGAATCCGAAACAGGATATATACTCTGTTATGAGATCTATAATCTGAATGATAGTATAAGTATCGCAGTTACTGCTGATAAATCCCGTATCGGGAAACGCATGATGAAGACATATAATGAATTGCTTACCGCAATGAATATCTCTGATAATGATACAGATAAAATACAGTTTAGAAAATGGAGTATTTCGGACGAGATAACCAATATTTCACAGGTGGGGGATATTCTTGACCAGATATATGATTATGAGATATCCTATTTTGAAACCGAATTAAAAGCGTGGCTTTCAGATCATAGCCGCA
>CADBTD010000325.1 GCA_902797535.1 uncultured Ruminococcus sp.
ACATAACATACCTGCATGGTATGCCTTATCAAGAGCGGCGGAGGGACAGGTCCTGTGAAGCCCGGCAACCGACACCATAGAGTGAAACGGTGCTAATTCCTGCGGTCATCAGACCGAGAGATGAGGAAAACTTATGTAAGCCATTCATTTGACGCTTCGGGTTTTCCGAAGCGTTTTTTTATTAGAATAGGAGAGTATTTATGGCAAAATTACTTTTTACTTCGGAATCAGTTACTGAAGGACATCCCGATAAGATATGCGACTGCGTGTCAGACGCTATACTTGACGCAATGCTTGCACAGGACCCTATGTCCCGTGTAGCCTGCGAGACTACCACTACCACAGGTATGGTAATGTGCATGGGTGAGATAAGCACCAAAGCACAGGTGGATATCCCCGCTGTAGTAAGAAAGACTGTATGCGAGATAGGCTATGACAACGACGCTTACGGCTTCAACGGCAATACCTGCGCTGTTTTCACCACTATCGACAAACAGAGCGCAGATATCGCTATGGGCGTTGATGACTCACTTGAGGGCAGAGATGAACATAAGGGCGATATCGGCGCAGGCGACCAGGGCATGATGTTCGGATATGCCTGCAATGAGACCCCCGAACTTATGCCGCTGCCTATATCCCTCGCACATAAGCTGTCAAAGAAACTGACAGATGTGAGAAAAAGCGGCGAGCTTACCTACCTCCGCCCCGACGGCAAGACTCAGGTCACAGTTGAATACGGCGACGACGGCAAGCCTGTACGCATAGACACAGTAGTCATCTCCACTCAGCACGACGAAAATGTTACCCTTGATACTATCCGCAAAGATATGATAGAAAAGGTAGTCAAGCCCGTTATCCCCGCTGACCTTCTTGACGGCGATACCAAGTACTTCATCAACCCCACAGGACGCTTCGTTATAGGCGGACCTCACGGCGACAGCGGTCTTACCGGCAGAAAGATAATCGTTGATACCTACGGCGGAATGGGCAGACACGGCGGCGGCGCATTCTCGGGCAAAGACCCCACAAAGGTCGACCGCTCGGCTGCATACGCTGCAAGAAAGGTAGCAAAGAACATAGTAGCCGCAGGCCTTGCCGACAAGTGCGAGGTACAGCTTGCTTACGCTATAGGCGTGGCATCCCCTGTGTCCGTTCGTGTTGACAGTTTCGGCACAGGCACAGTTTCCGACGAAAAACTCGGTGAGGCTGTACAGAAGGTATTTGACCTCCGCCCTGCCGCTATAATCGAAGAACTTGACCTGAGAAAGCCTCAGTACCGTGAACTTGCCGCATACGGGCACATGGGAAGAGAAGACCTCGGCGTTAAGTGGGAACTTACCGATAAGGCAGATGCACTCAAGGAAGCTGTAAAGTAAATATCCGATATGTCTCAAAGCCGCAGGGCATGACCCCTGCGGCTTTTTTGTATCATTCACAAATTGTTTACAAGATTCTTCTCCCACTGTGTCTCTTTTTGCTGTTTTCCTTCGACTAACATAGTGAAACGTTTCAAAAAGTGAGGTCTTGCTATGACAGATAAAGAACTTGTCAGAAAACTAAAGACTGACCCTCAGACAGGTCTTGCCGCCGTCATTGACAGATACACCGCCTATCTCCTGAAGATAGCCCGTATCAAACTCGACGGCCTGTGTACCGATGAGGACATAGAAGAAGCGGTCAGCGACGTTTTTTTCATATTCTATAAAAAGGGACAGCAGTGCGGATTTGATATACGCTCGGTAAGGGCTTACCTTTCGCTGATAGCAGAAAGACACTTTACCGATGTTTTCCGCAGACAGATAAAACGCCCCGATGATATCCCGATCGATGAAGTGTCCGAAACTCTTCCCGACAGACAGTCCGGGGAAGAAAACACCGCTGTTGCCGAAGCGATAAAAAAACTCGGTGAACCGGATACAAGCATCTTTATGAGGAAATATTTCTTCGGACAGAAAACTGCCGATATAGCAAAGGAACTTCACCTTAGACCGAAAACAGTCGACAAGCGCATCTCGAGAGGTCTTGTCAGACTGAAGAAACTTATTGAGGAGGAAAAATGATGGATAACAGACTTTACGATCTGCCAAACAAGATCTCCGAAAAGGATGCTGCACTTTTTGACAGCGTTTATGAAAGGCTCGATAAAAATGCCTCTGCATCCAACGAAGAAAAAAAGCGTATCCTCTCCTCCGCTATGCGAAAGGCAGGATTTGAAATGCAGGATAATTATGCAGATATCACCATAAACAGATTCAGAAGAAAGACCACCGTCAAACGTATATTCGTTATCGCCGCTGCTGCCGCCGCATTGGTCGGTGCTGTTGCCGCAACAGGCACTTTGCATAAAGTACAGCAATTCTTCCATCAGGATATAAGCCCCTATGAAGATCAGATAATGGGCACCGCACAGATGGTGTCAAATGACGACATCACCATGAGTATTGACGGTGTTATCGCCGACGAGGTACAGTGCAGAGTGGTATTATCGCTGACTTCAAAGACCAAAGAGGGTGAAAAGATACTCGAACAGCTTGAATACGCCTCTGATGAGTATTACACCGACTGCCGGAAGCTGAATGAAAAAGCTAAGAAGAAGACAGAAAACGGCATGAGCGAGGAAGAAGCACACGCATGGTACATAGAACAGATCAAAAAATTGCCGCCTCACAGCTTTACACTGAATTTCAAAAACGGTGACAGGATAAGTGACAACACTGTCTGGGAGGATATGACAGACGAGGAAAAGGCAAACTATGACCCCGACAAATACTTCTCCTTCGCTAACTATGTCACCGTGAGAGATCTTAAAACA
>CADBTD010000326.1 GCA_902797535.1 uncultured Ruminococcus sp.
GTCATAGGTCACGTTCCTTATCATCCAGTCGTGAACAGCAAGCTCCTTTTCATAATCGTCCATGCCGTCCTCTATTATCTCACTCAGTACCTCCGAGGCCTTGCTGTATATCTCGGCATCTATCCCCTCAAGTCCCGAGCTGTCCCCCGATTTATACGCCTCGACTATCGCAGCCGTGTCATACACGGGCGTAACAGTGACCTCCTCATCGGGAACGCTCTCCGTTTCGGGGCTCTCCGCCTGAGTCACTGTTTCTGTTTCGGTCTCCGTCTGTGTTTCCGTCACGGTCTCCGTAACTGTCTCTGTTTCCGAAACAGCACTGCTTTCGTCCCTGCTGTCATCCGCGCCGTCACCGCACCCTGCGAGCATCACTGCCGCCGCAAGCACCGCCGCTGTCCTCTTTATTATCATATCTTTATCTCCTTACGGTATTTCTGTAAAATTCCACACCTCATACTATTATACTATATTCCCTCTTTTTTGTCAACCGCATAAAAACCGGCAAAACGCTCGTGATCCGTGCCGCAAATATTCCGCCTGCCGCACTGTTGCATTTTTCCTCGGTTCATGCTATAATAAATCTAAGGCATTATCCCGCTTTTCATTCTCAGACCACATCAATAAGGAGGTAACCGCTATGGATTGTCCGTTTTGCGGAAAAGAAATGCAGCAGGGTATCCTGTCGGGCGACGGCAGGTCAAATGTCACCTGGAAACAGGGCAGTAAAAGATCGGGCGCTCTTGAACGAATGATAGGTGTCGGCAAAGTCACCGCCGCTAAACTTACCCTTACATCATTCACTATCGATGCCGCCTACTGCCCCGACTGTAAAAAAATGATATTCGATACCGATATATCAAACTGATGATACCCTATGAAAATAACAGTTATAGGCTATAACCACGACCACGACGGCACCTTCGTTATGGACAGGCCCGACGGCCCCGGCGCATGGCTCTTCCTGCTGATAAAGACCGACGCCGTTTTCTTTATAAATAACACAGAATCCCGCGTAAAAGCAGGCTCGGCTGTGCTTTTCCGCCCGGATACCCCCATAAGATATACCGCCGCAGAAAACAGATATACCGACGACTGGTTCTACTTCGAGACCGAGGACGGCGACGAACAGCATATCCTCTCCCTCGGTATACCCGTTGACCGCCCTTTCCATATCGGCAGCATCGAAGAACTGTCCTCCGTCCTCCATGTGATGACATTTGAACATTACTCCGCTGAACCTTACCACTCGGAGATAGAACAGGGCTACCTTGATATTTTCTGGCTGCGCCTCGCAAGAAGCATCTCGGGCAGCCGCAGCAGCGCCGACCTCTCCGACCGTGACTCCCGTATGACGCTGATACGCACACGCATCTATACCCGCCCCGATGAGATAGGCAGCATAGACTCCCTCGCAGCAGAATCGGGCATGAGCAGATCGGGCTTTCAGCACCTCTACCGAAGAATGTTCGGCGCAAGCGTCATGAGCGATATCATAGAGGGCAGACTCCAGAAAGCCAGACGCCTGCTTACCTCAACGGAACTTACGATAGAACAGATAGCCGTAAGCTGCGGATACAGCGACGGCGGGGCATTCATGCGCCAGTTCAGACTGAAATGCGGCATGACCCCCACACAGTTCCGCAAAAGAATGCTGCCCTTCTACCATACCGACGGCACCGTCGGCAATAAAGATTAGTTCACCGGAAGACAGCACAGACCTTCTGCCTGCTGTCCGACCGCATACCACCGCAAAAGGAGCATCCCTATGTACGATATTGAATCTATCCGCAGACAGTTCAGCAAGGACAGATACGCCGCCGAAACAGGTGCGTATATCGAGGAGGTCGGCGAAAAATACGCCAGAGTAAGCCTCGAACTCAACGAACATCACCGCAACGCAGTCGGCGCAGTTATGGGCGGAGTGTACTTCACTCTCGCAGATTTTGCTTTCGCTGTCGCATCAAATCACAGTAAAATGGGCACCGTGTCGCTGACATCGGATATCAGCTTTATAGGTACGCCCAAGTCTGAAAAACTTTACGCCGAAACTCACCTCGTCAAGGACGGCAGAACTACCTGCTGCTATAACGTCAGCGTGTCCGATTCCCTCGGAAATCCCGTTGCCGCCGTTAAGGTCGTGGGTTTCCATACCGTTCAGTGAATCGACAGATCCCCGATATATGAAAAAGCCCGCGAACTTACACCGTTCACGGGCTTTGCTTATGCCTTTTTTACGATATCCCCTCGGTGAATGAAACAGGTATGCCGAACATTATCCCTGCATTCGGCTTGGAAAGATCTCCCGTGACATCGGTTATTGCTTTCTTTACATCCTCTACCTGCTCGTCCTTTACGATTATGAATATCGTCTTCGATTTGTGCGATTCATCCTCCCCCGAAAGTATCCCTCTCAGCAGATTCACCATCGCTACGTTCTGATTCATGCGGGTTATAGACTTCGCCATACCTGCCGACTCTACGGCAGTCGCACCGTGTATCCCTGCCTCCGCAAGAGATGACATTATACGGTCTGTGAGCTCAAGCTGCTTGATAACTAAAAATATAGCCTGCATATCGGTTTCTTCCTTTCTGTATAGACAGCGTGCATACTGCCCTTGATTCCTTATTATTTGTTAAAGTCTTATTGTACTTCTCTCCTTCAGATACTTCACGCTTTCCTGAAATATGCGGCGTTCCAGTCGTCCAGATTTCTCTGCTCTATAAGCTCAAAACCCTGCGCCTTTACCGCTTCAAGCACCTCGTCCAGCCTTGCATCTATTATGCCCGATACTATCAGCCGCCCGTCCTGCTTTAAAAACTCCCCGAAATACGGGCTCATCGCTATGAGCACATCGGCAACTATGTTCGCACATACCAGGTCATAACTGCCTGTTCCTATCTCAGCTCTTAACGCACTGTCCGAAGTTATGTCACCCTTCTGCGTGCCGAAAGCCTGCTCGGGTATGCCGTTCTTCTCCATGTTTTCACGGGTTATCCTCATGCTGTCATCGGTTATGTCAACAGCCTTTACATACTCCGCCCCGAGAAGCATCGCTCCTACCGAAAGTATGCCGCTGCCGCAGCCTAAGTCAAGTACCCTGTCGCCGCTGCTTATGTGCTTCTCGATAAGCTCAAGACACAGCCTCGTGGTGTTGTGCTGCCCCGTCCCGAAACTTGATGCAGGGTCTATCTCCAGCACCTTTCTTCCGCTGCCGTCGGGGATCTTCTCCCATGAAGGCTTTATCAGCAGCTTCTCGCCTATCTCGATAGGCTTGAAATACTGCTTCCAGTTGTTCGCCCAGTCCTCGTCACGGATGCTGCTCGTTTCAGTCTCCAGCCTTCCGAATCTTCCTTCCGTGTCTGCCGCTTTTATAGCCGCCACAGCCGACCTTACCGCCGCTAACTGCACAGCACCGTCCTCATTCTTCGGAATGTAAAGAGTTACGGTGGTCTCGCAGTTCTTCAGACCCATAAGATCATCGTCGATGTAGTCCCAGTTGCCGGTCTTGTCAGCAAGAAACTCCTCGAAATCCGCTGAGTCCTTTATCACAAACCCACTCACTCCAAGGTCCGTGAGCGTCCCCGTGACAACGTCTATACCCTCAGTCGTAGTGTAAATATCCACCTCAGCCCATTCCATAACACTTCACTCCTTCTTACGCTTTATCACTGTAAACCTGTCAGTTGTATATTTTAATATTGTAACATATTTTTCCCGAAAAGTCAAGCCGCAGAAAAAAATGACATACCTCCGGAAAAGCCTGTAACAGCACGCAGGAATACCGCCTTATCAGCACTGCATGATGATAAGGCGGCAGACTTGACCTAAACAGCTGCCCTATATACCCTGAGCCAGTGATCCGCCTGTATCAGGAATGCCATTATCTGCGGATCGTTCATGAGCTGCCCGTACCACTCGGTGCGCTCACCTCCCGATATCAGCTTTTCTATCTCACTGCGCTCGGCTATCTCAGTGACTCTGCATCCCGCCGAGCTCAGCACTTCCCTTAACCTCTCCCGCACCGCTTTCTCATACGAAGGATTGTGAGTCTTCGGATAAGGCGACTTTTTTCGCCATAACACCTTTTCGGGCAAAAGCCCTTTCGCCGCTTCCCTGAGAAGCCCCTTCTCACGCCCCCTGTGATCCTTGTACTCCCAGGGCATACGGTATAAAAGCTCGGCTATCCTGTGATCGCAGAAAGGTACTCTTACCTCCAGACCGCTGTGCATCGACATCCTGTCCTTGCGGTCAAGCAGCGTCTGCATGAACCAGTCGAGATTCAGCCTCATCATCTCCCTCATCCGCTTCTCCGTCGCAGACAGACCCTCGCATTTTGCTCTCGCCGCAGTTTCACGGTACCTGCTCATCACATACTCATAAGGGTCCACCCCCTCAAGATGCTCTCTCCTTATCATCCTCGCCCTGTACCCCGTTGACTGCGACCAGGGGAACCCTTCCCTCATGCGTATCTCGGGGTCCCTGTACCAGGGATATCCCCCGAATATCTCGTCGGCACACTCCCCCGATAACGCCACCGCCGCATACTTGCGTACCTCACGGCAGAATATCAGCAGAGAACTGTCTACATCCGCCATCCCCGGCAGGTCCCTCGCCTCTGCTGCCTCATATAACGCCTCCAACAGTTCGGGAGTGTCCACCACTACCCTGTGATGCTCGCTCCCCAGATACTTCACCATCTCGTTTATATACTCGTCATCAGCGTCGGGCTGAAACTTCCCCGCCCTGAAATACTTCATGTTGTCACGGTACTCCACCGAAAAGGTGTGCAGCTTTTTCCCGCTTTCCCTGAACTGCTGCGCCGCTGCCGAGGATATTATGCTGCTGTCCAGTCCCCCCGATAAGAACGTGCATAACGGTACATCTGCCGCTGTCTGACGCTTTATGGCATCCGTCACCAGCCTGCGTACTTCCTCTCTCGCTTCCTCAAACGTCCCGCCGAACATCTCTCCGCCGTCTTCTATGTCCCAATATTTTCGCTTTTCAAACCTGCCGTCCCCGTAAAGCCATCCGCACTCCGAGGGACAAAGCTCCCATACTCCGTCAAAAACTCCGCTGCCCGACTCCCTCGCAGGCCCCGTCAGCATTATCTGCCGTACTCCCTCCGAGGTCAGCCTTGCTTTTACTCCCGCCGCAAAAAGCCCCTTTATCTCCGACGCAAAACAAAACGCCCCGTCCTCACGGAAAGCATAGAAAAACGGCTTTACCCCCATGCGGTCACGAGCCATGAACAGCGCCTTTTCCCTGCTGTCCCACACCGCAAAGGCGTATATCCCGTTGAACCTGTCAAGACACTTCTCGCCCCACTCCGCAAAGGCGAGCAGCACCGCTTCCGTGTCACTGTCCGTCCTGAATCTGTATCCCCTCTTTTCAAGCTCTTCCCTTACCTCCGCCGTGTTGTAAAGCTCCCCGTTGTATACCAGCACCAGCTGCCTTCCGCCCTGACGGTATACCATGGGCTGAACGCCGTTTTCCGGGTCGATGACCGCCAGCCGTGTATGTACCAGCAGCACACGTTCATCCTGCCATGCCCCGTCAGAGTCGGGGCCTCTGTGCTTTAGCGCCTTTATCAGCTTTTCCGCTATGATCTGACGCTCATCCGCCGATACCGCCAGAGGTCCGCCCCTGCCGACAACACCTGAAATTGCACACATAGAAATCACCTCCATACAGTGTATGCCGCACAAATGCTCTCTGACACAGTATATACTAAAATGAAAAAGAGGTGAAAAGATAATCATTCCTATTGCATTTTCCCCGAAAATAGTGTATAATGTAAGTTAACCTTATACTAAGACGGCATCGTATCCGATCCGCCGTATCATAGTGCGTATCCTTAAAAACGCACTGTTCAAAAAACGAAGATCACCAAATATATAAAAAAATACATGAGGAAAGAAGGAAAAAGACAAATGCTGATGTGTACAAACTGCGGAAAAAGACCCGCTGTGGTGTTTATATCACAAATGAACAGCCAGGGACAGAACGTGGGCGAGGGCGGAGAAAAACGCCTGTGCATCGTCTGCGCAAAGGAAGCAGGACTGCCCCAGATAGATGAGTATATCAAAAAACTCGGCCTTACCGACGACGATATCGAGGAAATGGCAAATATCTCAAGCGAACTCGTGGACGACGGCGACTCCTTTGAACAGGGCGGAAGCTCTACCCTGCCCGAACTTTTCGGCAACCTTATGGGCAACGTCGAGAAAATGTTCGGCGGCAAACTCTCCAAGCCCGAAAACGACGACGGTACTCCCGCTGTGAACGAGACCCGTGAAAGACCCTCCGAGGAAAAACGCCCCGAACGCCGCAAGCGTGAGATAAAGCTCAAATACCTCAATACCTACTGCACAAACCTCTCCGAAAAGGCGGAAAACGGCGAGCTTGACCCCGTGAT
The DNA here is from genome assembly GCA_902797535.1 of uncultured Ruminococcus sp. Lineage (GTDB taxonomy): Bacteria > Bacillota > Clostridia > Oscillospirales > Ruminococcaceae > YE71. Next base: position 6,417 of record CADBTD010000326.1, read on the forward strand.
CGGCAGAGACCGCGAGATAAGCAGAGTCATCCAGATACTCTCCCGCCGCCAGAAAAACAACCCCTGCCTTATCGGTGAACCCGGTGTCGGCAAAACAGCTATCGCCGAGGGCATCGCTCAGAAGATCGCCGCAAAGGAAGTCCCCTACGACCTGAGAAATAAAAGACTTTTCCTGCTCGATATGGCAGCCCTCGTTGCAGGCACTCAGTTCAGAGGTCAGTTCGAGAGCCGCTGCAAGGGCCTTATAGATGAGGTCAAAAAGCTCGGAAACGTTATCCTCTTTATAGATGAGGTACACTCCATCGTCGGTACGGGCGACTCCGAAGGCTCCATGAACGCCTCGAATATCTTAAAGCCCGCCCTCTCAAGAGGTGAGGTGCAGGTGATAGGCGCTACTACATTCAAAGAGTACAGAAAGTATATCGAAAAGGACGCCGCCCTTGAACGCCGCTTCCAGCCCGTTACGGTAAAAGAACCTACCGTTGCCGATACCGTCAGCATGATGATGGGCATAAAGAAATACTACGAACAGCATCACAGCATCTTCGTCCCCGAAGAGATTGCAAGAGAATGTGCTGTACTCTCCGAAAGATATATCACCGACCGCTTCCTCCCCGATAAGGCTATAGACCTCCTCGATGAAGCCTGCGCTTACGCCGCTATCAGAAATACAGCGATAGAAAGCGCAAAGGAACTCCGTGATGAATACGCCGCCGCTGAGGAACACCTGAGCCTCCTCGAATCCGCCGATGAACCCGATTACGAGAAGATAGGCGAGAAAAAGGTCGAGGTTCTCTCCCTTAAAGAAAAACTCGATAAGTCTGAGGCAGAAGCCGCAGCCGCACAGGTCACCGAAGCAGACCTCGCTCACGTTATCGAGGTGTGGACGGGTATCCCCGCAAATAAGATAATCGAAACGGAATATGTAAAGATACGCCAGCTTCCCGAAGCTCTCTCAAAACGCGTTATCGGTCAGGATGAGGCTGTCAAGGCAGTCTGCGCCGCCGTAAGACGTTCGAGAGTACACCTCTCCAAACGTATCCGCCCCGCTTCATTTATCTTCGTAGGCCCCACGGGTGTCGGCAAGACCGAGCTCGTCAAAGTGCTCGGCGAAACTCTCTTCGATGAGAATGAACCCCTTATCCGCGTCGATATGTCCGAGTATATGGAACGCCACAGCGTCTCCAAGCTCATCGGCTCGCCTCCGGGATACGTCGGCTTCGATGAAGCAGGCCAGCTCACCGAAAAGATACGCCGCCGCCCCTACAGCGTGGTGCTGTTCGATGAGATAGAAAAGGCACACCCCGATGTCATGAATATCCTCCTCCAGATACTCGATGAGGGCGAGATACATGACGCTCAGGGCAGGGTCATCTCCTTTAAGAATACCGTTATCGTCATGACCTCAAACGCAGGCTCTACAGATAAGGATACGGGCGTGGGCTTCAATAAGACCGACGCAGATGTGTCAAAGGGCAGGGCAATGAAGGCGCTGGGAGAATTCCTCCGCCCCGAATTCCTCGGCCGTATCGACGAGGTCGTCGTGTTCAACCCCCTCTCCGAGGAAAACTACGCCCGCATAGCCGACCTTATGCTGGGTGAAATGCGTGACGCTCTCGCAGAACGCTCCATAACCACAGGCTGGACAGAAGATGCCCTCAAAGCCATAGCTAAAAAGGCTTACGGCCATAAACTCGGCGGCCGCGATATCCGCCGCGTCATCCGCACCGAGATAGAAGATAAACTCAGCGAGATGATAATAGATAAGGGCGAAAGCGCTGTGGGTCTTGTCCACATCACCGCAGAAAACGGCGATATCATTATAAAAACAGAATAAAAACACCCGCATTTCCCGACGTTTTTACAGCGTCGGGAAATTTTTTTCGCCTTTTTCAAAAAAAGTTGTAAAATACCGTAATATTTTCCCCGCATCTCCGTCTATAGTTATGTAAGCAAGAAAACAATGCTTTCAGGGCAGAAAGGAAAATCATTATGAAAAACAGTACAAAGTTTATATCTTCATTCACAGCCGCTATACTGGCACTCTCACTCGCTTCCTGCGGAAATGTCACCGACCCCGAGCCCGCCGCAAATACTAACGCAAATACCTCTGCGGCAGCTCCCGAAGAACCTGCGGTGACCACCACCACAGGCGAACAGCCCGCCGACCCCGCCTCCGCATCAAAGGCACAGACCCCCGACGTAAAAACAGTATCCATGACCGAGAAACAGAAGCTCGATTTCACCAAGGGCTCCTTCGATTTCTCCGCCGAGCTTTTCAAGCAGTGCGCCCTCAGCGATGATAACGCAAACACCCTCGTCTCCCCGGGATCCGCAATGTTCGCTCTCGGCATGACTGCAAACGGCGCAAGGGACAAGACCTCCCCCACCCTCTCCGAGATGCTTGCCGTCCTCGGCGGCGACAGCGACCTCGAAACTCTTAACGCAGGTCTTCAGAACACCTATGCCCACCAGAGCACCACAGGCGTTCTCTCGAATGCCAACTCTATCTGGATAAAGGACGGCTTTGATATCTCGGACGACTTCATCACCGCCTGCGGCGATCTCTGCGGCGCAGAAGTCTCAAACATCTCCTTTGATGAAGGCACTGCGGATATCATAAACGACTGGATAAACAGAAAAACAAACGGCATGATCCCCGAGGCTCTTGATGAAGTGCCGCCCAATGCCGTTATGTACCTTGTCAATGCCACCGCATTTGATGATAAATGGAAAACTGCCTACGAAGACTATCAGTGCAGGGAAAACATGACCTTCACCGCCGCTGACGGCACAGAACAGGATGCCACCATGCTTTACTCCACCGAAAGATCGTATATCGAGGGTGAAAACGTAACAGGCTTTATAAAGCCCTACGAAAACGGCTTCTCCTTTATGGCACTCCTCCCCGATGAGAACGTCCCCATGACCGACTTCATCTCCTCCCTCGACGGCGATAAGCTCATGGAGCTCTACAACTCACAGACCAACTCGTATGATGTTGATGCAGCTATCCCCGAGTTTTCCTTTGACTGCGACTACCTTCTCAACGACCCTCTTCAGTCTATGGGCATGGTAAACGCTTTCGGTGAGTTAGCCGATTTCGGCGGCATCTCTGAAACTGCGGCATACGGTATCGACGGTGCTTTCCGCATCTCCAGAGTCATCCAGAAGACCCATATCGGCCTTGACCGTGAGGGCACAAAAGCCGCTGCCGCTACCGTTGTCGAAATGGAAACAGACGGCATAGAGCCCGAAAAGGAAACCAAAGCCGTCCACCTTGACCGCCCCTTCGTATTCTCTATAATCGACACTACTACAGGTATCCCCGTATTCATGGGCACGGTCAACACCCTTTCATAATTTTCAGCCTTCACCTATCACATATAATTCTTCCGTAAAAAGGGGAGCAGACTTCATTCTGCCCCCCTTTTTTTTTAGGTCACGCTGCGCACGGACATGGTCCGTGCTTACTGTGTGCGGATACCCGACTTTTGAGCCGCGTAGCGCTCCTGTGTGATAACCGCAGTGTTAGTGCTCGCGTATCATTACTGTGATAAAAGTACTGTAGCCGCAGGTAGTGGCAAATATTACTGTGATAAAAATGTTTTTCCCACACAAACAAAAAGGACCGCCCTCAGGCGGTCTCAGTCTGTCGCAAAAGTCTACCACTAAAATGAACTGCGGTTCAAAAAAGTGGTAGGCTTTTTTGCATAAATGTGGTATAATGAAA